>JAYZCQ010000093.1:0-12103 GCA_036338245.1 Planctomycetota bacterium | reverse complement strand
GGAACTTCGATCATGCCTTCAAGCACATGCGTCATATTCATTGGATAAGCAGTTAAATCCCCCTTCTTTGGAGGTGTTTTAACACCTTGCCCTGCTGTGACACTTGCCCCAGTCACAGCAACTCGACTTAACAAATGTGGTTTTGACTGCTTGACACAACTTGCTGAGCACCACAGAATTGAAAGAATGAACAATACTCGAATGAAACGCATAGTAGAATCATAATCAAAAGTAAGGAAAAATTACAGATGTCAGTTTCACGAAGAACATTTATTGCCTCTAGCGCAATCGCAACCACTGCCCCACTCCTACACGCACAAGAAAGTAGTAGCGACTCAAAAACATTTCCAGTTCGATATGCCGCTAACATTGAGATGTGGTGGTGGAAACAACCATTCGTTCAACGTATTCATACTGCTGCTGACAATGGATTTGATGCCGTTGAGTTTTGGCCATGGCGAGGCAAAGACATTGACGCAATTGCCAAAGTTGCTAAAGAACGAAATGTTGAAATTGCTCAATTCACCGCATGGGGATTTGTGCCGGGCATGAACAATCCAAAGAATCACGATAAGTTCGTTGAAGAAATTAAATCAAGTTGCAAAACTGCGTACGCACTTGATTGCAAACGAATGACAGTCGTTGCAGGCAACGATCAACCGAACATGACCCAAGAAGAAATGCACGAGCATGTCATTACAGCTCTCAAACGGGTCAAACCAATCGTAGAAGAAGCAGGCGTAATGCTCATTCTTGAACCAATGAACATACGTGTAGACCATAAGGGCCACTGTTTATATGGAAGTCCTGAGGCTGTACATATTTGCAGAGAAGTTGATTCACCGATGGTCAAGATAAACTGGGATTTGTATCACATGCAGATAAGCGAGGGCGATTTGTGTGGCAGACTTCGTGAAGGTTTTGACCAAGTCGGGTACATTCAGATTGCCGACCACCCTGGCAGAAAAGAACCAGGAACTGGTGAAATTGAGTACGGCCGAGTCTTTAGAGAACTGCAAAATCTTGGTTACGCTGGGCCAATCGGAGTTGAAAGTGGAACTAAGGAAGGCGAAGACAAAGCCGTTGAACGCCTTAGAAGCGTTACTTTTATATAAAAAACAAGACCAGCTTTCGCTGGTCAAGTTAAAACCCTGCCACAGGTTTGAAAGATTAAATTTTAGAACTAGTTAGTTAGCATCGTGGCTGCGTTTGCCATCGCCGTCCAGTTAGAAGCAGACGATGCTATCGCGTTTTGAGCATTGTTCCACTCTACACGAGCTGCACGGAATGTTGAACGTTTTGTTCTGTAGGTGCTTGCTTTTGCTCGCATTCGTTTTACAGCTTTTCTATACGCCGCTAATGCTTTGCGATATTGTTGTGAGCTCGCGCCATATTTTTTCTTCAATGCACGGAATCGTTTTGTCGATTTTGAAAAATTCTTACGTGCAGAACGATATAAGCGTGAAGCTTTACGGTAGCTTTCTGTGCGCGTGATAACTGAAGTGTTTGCATCATCAAGGCGACGTGTTAAATGAGATTGTTGAGCAGTTCGTTCTTCTGAAATTGCTGCAGCAGCAACTTGTTTCGCTTCTTGAGCTGCTTCATTAGCTGCTTGCTCAGCTTCAGCTTGTGCTTGATTGAACGCTTCTTCTGCAATATCTACTACTGCTTTCATGTCTGACAAGTATTCAACATGCTTCAAATCAACTTCATTCCAAAGTTCCTTACGCTCCTCGCCTGAAAGTTGCGAGAAACCTTCTGTGTACATTCTGATGTATGTGTACGCATCCCAAAGTGCAATACCAGCAATCTTATGTTCTTTGCCTTCTGGATCTGTCCAAGAAGCATCGACTGCTGGTTGAACTTGATCGTTTATGAACTCATCACGGTCGTGGAAGTAACGATAGCCATCTGAGTTAAGTTTGTATCGTGGCGAAGCGTGAACATAAACTGGCTTCTCGCCATTTGACCACTCAAGACAAGTTTCAACGTGTCTATTCAAACGGAATGAGTCATTAATGCCTGGGTTGTTTTCGTATACGTCTGGGAAGAGCGCTGTGCACGCGTTAACAAGGCGCTCAACGGATGCTGTTGATGAGTTTGGTTTGGTGTGAGTTTTCTTTGGGAATCCCCAGAAACCGATTTTTGCATTTGGGCGAAGTTCTTGAGCATATTCAAGATTTGAAATATAGAAATCGATTGTTGTATCAACAATGTATTGGTTTGAAGAGTCGAGAAGTCCCCACCATTGTCCTTCAAGGTCTAAACAAATTGCACCTGAGTAATCTGCAGGTACTGTCGCGTCAAGCCACGCTACAAAACCTTCTTTATCTTCGTCAGTAAGAACATTGTCATGGTCCCAGTCAACTGCACCGTAAACCATTGGAAGCACTTCTACGCTGTTCTCTTCACACCAAGCTTGTGTATGTTCACCCTGATTGTATTCTTTGGCTGTATTCCAGCGATCGTATCCACCGTGACTGAAGAGCTCGGTGTATTGATCGTAGTAAACTGCATCGAGAAGCACTGGTGCTTCATTTTGCCAACTGCTTTGTTGAGCTTCGTCGTTTTGTGAATTGCTGTCTTCCTCACTGACTGCGCCCCAACTGTTCATTAGAATCATGATGTCAGCACTATCAGTAACGCCATCTTGATTAAGGTCGCTAGGGCAATCCCCTTCGCATGGTTGGTTTAAGTTTGAAGTAAGTACAACGAGGTCGTGTGCATCGATGACGTTATCGTTGTTAAAATCTGCTTGATGAGCAGCGAATGTTGTTGTAGTTGTGACGAGCACGGCGGTCATGGCCGAAGCAGTTGGCAGGGTTGTCATGTTGTGTCCTTAGGGTGAGGGGTGAAATTCATGGTCGAGACCTTCTCGACAGGTGCACCTCATAGGCGGCGAGTAATGGGTTTGTGAACGCCAAAATATAAAAAAAGTAAAAAACAGCGTTCTATGCCTTTAAACGCCGTATTTAGCCACCGAATAAGCTCTTTGAATGTGCATTTTCTAAGCTAAATTAGAAGAAAAAGGCGTTCTATGTTCCTTTGTCTTCAATTGCTAGGCACTGCCATAGTGCCGATACAGTCCATCGGAATCGACAGACTTCAACTTCACAATTCACTTGTAATTGCCTTTTAGAATTCACATTGTGCCGATTAGGTGAGTCATTCCCTCATTTTCAGTCATTCAGGTACCAATGTAGTGTTATCATCCCTCTAAGAAGGAGTAATGGCATATGACACGCTTGCTTGCAACACTTTTTGCTTCATTAGCACTCATCGTTACCGGATGCAGTTCAACGGGCTCTCCTGAACAAACCCGGACTGCATCGTCAGTAGTCAGCCAAGTTGACCCTTCCAAAGTTGAACAATTGTCAATAACCCGTTTGCATGAGGCATACTTAGACCCTGCATCTGAGCAACCTCAGTCAGGCAAGGTTATTGATGTATCAGGTGAAGTAGTTGCTTATGAACTGACTGAAGACGACAGATTTTCAGTCACGATAAGGGACGAAAATAAGGATGCGCTTTGCTTATTCTCGGATGATATCGCAAGCCATGTTGGCACAGGCAGAGATATATATCGTGGTGCGAACATAACAATAAGAGGACAACTTGGTAAGGCAGGTTTGTTTTCTTCAACGCCATTTGTTATTGACGGATGTGCAATCGTTACCAATTGATACACCGTGAGTGATAGCCAGAACAATCTTAGTTCTCCATTCTCAGTGGAGTGGACGCATCATTTGTTTAATACTGACTCAGCGTTTGGTTCGGATGACGCGCTCACTCAAGTGTGCGATTCACTCACACCAGTTAAATTACTACCAGTTATAGATGACGGCGTTTTTGCTAATCATCCATCCTTAACTGAGACAATTCAAGAATGGGGGGAAACTGCAAATGTTAGCTGCAGCGCCCCATTAATCATCGAAGGTGGCGAGCAATCTAAAAATAACTTCAATTGCGTTGAGCAAATCTTGGAAGCCATTCACAATGAACACCTCTGCAGAAAATCTGCTGTTCTAGCAATTGGTGGTGGCGCAGCACTCGATGTCATTGGCTTTGCTGCTTCAATTGCTCACCGAGGCATTCCGATTGTTCGCATGCCGACAACAACCCTCTCAGCTTGTGATTCTGGTCTTGGCGTTAAGAACGGAATAAATTACTTCGGCAAGAAAAACTTTATTGGTGTGTTTGACCCCCCCTGTGCTGTCATAAATGATTTTTCATTCTTGCGTACACTCGACAGTAAACATTGGATATCTGGGATGAGCGAGGCGGTCAAAGTTTCGTTAATCAAAGATGAAAGTTTGTTTAATTCCATCGAGACTCATGCAGATTTATTAGTTGCAATGGATTCAAGCGTCGCAAGGGATGTCATTACTCGTTCTGCCGAGTTGCACCTGCTCCATATTACAACTGGGGGAGACCCCTTTGAAAAGAATGAATCCAGACCACTAGATTTTGGGCATTGGTCTGCGCATAAACTTGAACCATTAACTGAATTTACATTGACGCATGGTGAAGCAGTATCGATTGGGCTTGCATTAGATGTCACAATCAGCAAGTTGCTAGGCTTCCTCGATGAGAATACCCACGGACGAATTTTATCTCTATTGAACTCTCTTAATCTGCCTACGACTCACGAAGCATTGTTGAAACCGGAACTCCTCAACGGTCTAGAAGAGTTCAGGGAGCATATTGGCGGCGAACTCACTCTTCTCATGCTTGAAGGCATAGGAAAACCAATTGAAATTCATGAGTTAGATTCAGAAACAGTACGCCAAGCAATAGGCGAACTCATGTAGAATTGATTGCGTGAGCCAAACATCCCCACTAACTAAATCTGAAATAATTGACCGCTATTTTCTTGAGCATCGAGCGAAATTGCTAGACATTGCAGCATTTCTTGACAGAATAGACCGGGCTTCAGGTGATGAACATACTGATTTTCGCATTAAAGCATTGCTCGATTGTGCAAAAGAGTTGCACCTCAATGAAGTGGGGCGAACAGAGCGAATGCTTTTGCTCTTAAGTGACAAAACCACAGAACCAATCGATGAAGCGGGAACGAAAGGCGCTTCAGGTGCAGTGCCACCACAATCATGACGTATATCGACCCACATATTCATATGGTGTCAAGGACGACTGATGATTATCAGCGAATGGCGCAAGCTGGCTGTGTTGCAATTACGGAACCAGCATTCTGGGCTGGATTTGACAGAAGCAGTCCGCAAGGCTTTTACGATTACTTTAAACAACTCACAGATACAGAACCAAAGCGCGCGGCGCAGTATGGAATCAATCACCACTGCTGGCTCTGTATCAATCCTAAAGAAGCCGAAGACGTCTGCTTTGCCCGAGAAGTTATGAGCCTGATTCCAGAGTTTCTGGATTGCCCGACCGTTCTTGGCATTGGCGAAATCGGATTGAACAAAAATTCAAAGAATGAACTCACTATTTTGGAAGAACAACTTGCGCTTGCTGAGTCGCACAACCAGTTAGTACTTGTTCATACACCGCACCTTGAAGATAAACTCAAAGGCACTTTGCTTATCATGGATGCAATTGCCAATACTTCAATTACCCCGGACAGAGTACTCATCGACCACGTTGAAGAGCATACTGTCAACGCCGTACTTAACAGAGGCTTTTGGGCGGGCATGACGCTCTATCCAGATAGCAAGTGCACGCCACAACGAGCAGCGGATATTATTGAGTCTGTTGGTTCTGAGCGACTTTGGATTAACTCTGCAGGTGATTGGGGACCAAGTGATCCACTCGCAGTTCCGAAGTGTCAAGTAGAAATGGCAAGCCGTGGGCATGGGAATGAGTTGATTCAAAAAATTTCTTACGACAATCCGCTTGAGTTTTTATCTCGAAGTGGAAATTTCAAAGTGTCCTAAGGTAATGCTTGGATATTGCACAAACGTATTCCCTGGCGATTCTTTTGATTCTGTGGTCCGGAATCTAGAACAATTCGTAAGGCCATTAAAGCAAACACTTTCATTTGACACCGGTATAGGCATTTGGCTCTCTGCGAACGCATTGCTTGATGCAGATGCTGCTCGCCTCAAAGAAACGCTAGAAGAGTGCGGCGTTCAGTTGATGACCTGTAACGGTTTTCCGGCGGTAAACTTTCATGCGAAACAAGTGCGCCATGATGTTTATCTTCCAAATTGGTCAATGGGTGCCCGCCTTGAATACACAACAGGACTTGCTGAGTTGTGCGCCGCTGTCACTAAGCGCCCTTCCTTTGGAATTTCAACGCTTCCCCTTGGATGGAACAAGCATGAGTTTGATAACAAAGACGCTGCCGCTTTGCTTTCAACGTGTTTTGACTCATTAGAAGAACTCGAACAGAAATCAGGCATTTGCATTCACCTCGACATTGAGGCGGAACCAGGTTGCAGACTTCAAACATCTAATGACGTAAGCAATTTTGTAAACACCGCATTTGGTGATGATGAGCGAGTTCGTCGATATCTACGAATTTGTCATGACACGTGCCACGCAGCAGTGATGCAAGAGTCAATTGAAACGTGCTTAAAACATTATGAAGAGGCGGGACTTTTGATTGGGAAAGTACAAGTCTCATCTGCAATTCAATGCTTTGTAAATGAAACTAACGCAAACGACAATTACCAAGGTCTTGCACAATTCAATGAACCCAAATTCCTTCATCAAACAACCATTCAAACTGATGAGACCTTGCACTTCTTTGAACACTTAGATGATGCTTTGAAAGCGAGATTGAATGGCTTATGGCGAGTGCATTTCCATGTACCAATTCATAAATCCAGTTTGGGGATGGTCCAAACGACGCAACAGGATTTGAAACACACAATCGAAATACTCAAAACTTATGACATTGAAACTTGGGAAGTTGAAACCTATACATGGAATGAAATGCCAAGTACGATAAAGCAAGATGAACTTGTAGAATCCATGTCAAAGGAACTCCATTGGGCGCACGACAATATATACAGCTAAATCCTACTCAAGCATGGCTGAACATACTTAGATTAAGTAACGCACCAACTGTAGTGAGCAACATTATGGTTGGCTTGGGTATTGCTATTTTCGCCCATAACCTAGAGTTCGCAGAACGACTGTACCCTCGTACACTCGACTTTTCCAAGCCGCTGTTTTTAATCTCGACTGCATTGTTGGCCTTTTACTTTGCAGGAATGATTTTGAACGATGCCAAGGATGCCAACATAGATCAGAAGCATCGGCCTGAAAGGCCTATCCCATGCGGCGCAATCAGACGAAGAGACGCATGGGTCACGGGTGTCGCTTTGCTCCTTTTAGGACTAGCCCTTTGCGCTTTAATATCAACAACAGTTGCGCTTTGGGGGTTGCTACTGGCAATTGGAATTTGCTCATACACCGCCCTTCATCATTTGTTCATTCCAGCTCTTGGCTTAATGGGCGTCTGCCGCGGGCTTGCGTACATGATTTCATTTATCGCAATCGCGCATTCATTTTCATTCATTGCCATTAAGTTCGCCATTGGCGTTGGACTTTTTACGATGTTCCTCACTTGGATTGGGAAAAATGAGCATCTCAATAACAACAAACGTGCATACCTAGTCTGGTTATTCGCCATTCCGCCGCTTGTTCCAATTCAATATTGGTTGCCAAACATTGAACTAAATGTAATCTTGTATGTGGCATATCTAGCATGGATAGGTCTAGCATCAAAAGCATTTGCATCAAATAAGATTGGGCATGGTATGCACACACTACTCGCGTCATTTTGCTTGCTCGACTGCATCTATCTGTCTGTTTTAGGCGAGTTGTCCCTACTAGTCGTTTCATTCCTTTGTTTTGTTTTGACGCTTGGCATGCATCGGTATATAAAAGGAACATAAATGAAACGAGTTGCTGTTATCAATGTCGTAGGGCTAACCCAAGAACTGATTGGAGAACACACTCCAAACATTACATCCTTTACGTCGAAATCAAGTATTCAAAAATTTTCCCCTCCACTGCCCGCAGTCACTTGCACAGTTCAATCTTCAATCTTGACTGGAAGTGAGCCAATCAAACATGGAATCGTTGCGAATGGTTGGCATGATAGAGAGAAGCACGAAACTGCTTTCTGGAAACAAACAAACGCCCTAGTCCAAGGCACTAAGATTTGGGACGCATTGAAAGCGTTGCAACCCGAGGCGACCGTAGCAAACATGTTCTGGTGGTTCAATATGTATTCTTCTGTGGATATCGCGGTCACACCAAGACCACAATATCGCGCAAACGGTAGAAAAGTTCCTGACATTTGGACAACACCAACGCATTTAAGACAAACTCTTCAAGATAAACATGGGGCGTTCCCGTTGTTTAAATTCTGGGGACCAGGTGCTGGCATTGAATCGAGTACTTGGATAACAAACGCAACACTTGATATTGAACATGAGTTTGAACCAACGCTTACTTTTGTTTACTTGCCACATCTTGATTATTCACTTCAGCGAGTTGGGCCTGAACACAAATCAATTCCAAAAGAGTTAAAAGCAATTGATACGCAAGTCGGAAAACTGCTAGAGACATATGAAAGAAATGGCGTCCAATGTTGCATCATGTCTGAGTATGGCATCGAACATGCTAGCCAACATGTACACATCAACAAACTTCTTAGAGAGAATGGGTATATTTCTGTTCGGGAAGAAGACGGGCGAGAATACTTAGACGCCGGATTAAGTAAAGCATTTGCTGTTCCTGATCATCAAGTTGCTCACATTTACGTTCGCGAAGATGTCAAGATTGAGCCGATTGCTGCGTTACTTGAGAATGACCCTGGCATTGAGTTCGTACTGTTAGGGGACACACGCGGCAAGTTAAATCATGAACGTTCTGGAGAAATCATTGCTGTTGCAAGCAAGGGCGCGTGGTTTACGCACGATTGGTGGATGCAAGACTGTAAAGCTCCTGATTATCAACGATGTGTAGACATCCATAAGAAACCGGGATATGACCCAAGGGAGTTACACCTAGCGTCGGGATGGCGAGGCTCAAAAGTGCGTATTGCTCTCTTGCTCCTGTTAAAAAAGTGCGGTTTCAATAAACAACTTGATGTGATCACGCTTGATGCGAACAAAGTCAAAGGAACGCATGGTCGAACGCCTGAGCAAGGTGCGCCGTCACCTGTTTTCATTGCACCGTGCGAGGTAAAAAAAATACCGCAGCCTCTTCCAGCTGCGGCACTCAATCAATACATTCTAAATTTAGTTACTTCTTCGTAGATTGATCCATGCTTGTCATGACGAGGACGATGTCCATCATGTCAACGATGCCATCAGTGTTCACATCACCTGTCGCAGGTTTTGGACATGATGCTAACTGTTCATCGCAGTTTGTATTTGGTCCAAGCCATGCGCCGCCAGCTTTCACACATGACTGCTCATCAACAATAAGGCAACCTGTACCTATGCAGCATGCACCAGTTGCTTTGCCTTGCGCAACCATGTAACCGCCTGTTCCTGCAACTGTATCGTGCGTCATCGTGAACGTGCAATCATCATTAAGGACGGTTGCACTCTTGTAACCTCGATAAACGGCGTTACCTGTGAACATTGCTAAGTTATCTGTGAAGATTGTTGCAGTTAGGCGCCCTGTACTGTCGTAATCGTAGATACCACCACCGTTGTACGCCGCGCGGTTGTGCTTGAACACGCAACTAATCACACGAACAGTAGAACCGAAGTTATACATGCCGCCGCCACCATACTTAGCGTCGTTATCCGAAACTTCAGTATCCCGAATCTCAGGTGCGCCTCGACTGTTATAAAGACCTCCACCACGCTCTGAGACATTTGAGCGAACTTTACAATTTCGAATAATGGTGTTGCTTCTGTCGCCGTTGTAAATCGCGCCACCTTGGTATGTGGAACTGTTGTTTACAAAAATGCAGTTCAAGATCGTTGGACTTGAGTGAAGACAAAGTAGTCCGCCACCAATGGTTTCATCTTCACTGTACAAATCTTCGTTGCCGGTGCCATTTGTAATAGTAAAACCATCAAGAACCGTGCTTGGTCCCTCACCGCTAATACATTTCACTACGCTGTCATTTTTTTCCCAGCCATCAATCGTTGTGACTGCAGCACCGTCTGAACTTCTTAGCGTAATCGCTTTCCCCATAAAGTTAATGACTTCGTCATACCGTCCTTGAGCAACTAGGATAATGTCATCGCCTTGAGCAAGGCCAATTGCACCTTGAATCGATTCCACATCTTTTGGTACGTGAATCGTTTCAGCAATTGCACCACGCATGCAGAACATGCTGATGACACTCGCACACGCGAGGAGAACTAAATTGATTCGTCTTTTCTTGCTCATCTCTATTTCAGCCAGTTTGCCCACCATGGCAAGCCTAAATACTGTAACACGCTTCTTAGTGCCATGCTGTTGTAAACTGTTTGTTTGCAACATGTTCCACTATTTTACGTGTCAATTTAGATAGTTTGTGCGTTCAGTTCCTTGTTATTGTTTTTGCAGAGCTAGTTATGCGGGCGCTGCAATGTGTTATCAGACGTTTTCTCTTGTTAGGATATCCTTCAATGGATACTCATCATGTTCGTTCTCAAGCGTTAATTGCTACGGTAAAAGAGGTTTCCTCGTTCGTTTTATCCCATTTTTTAGACCCAAACTTCACAAAAAGAATAAAAGAAGACGGTTCAATCGTCACTTCTATCGACTTTGAGGCTGAAGAAATGGCAAAGGGGATTATTTTATCACGATTCCCAGACGATTCCATCTTGGGCGAAGAAAGTGGGACGTGTGTAGGCACATCTTCGTACCGTTGGGTCATCGATCCTATTGATGGAACTGCGTCCTTTGCTCGCGGCGTCCCCCTCTTTGGCACTCAAATAGGTCTTGAGTGTTGTGGCGAACCAATAGCTGGCGCAATTTATATGCCTGCAACAGATGATTTCATTTATGCGATGAAAGGCGCGGGAGCATTTCACAACGAGCTCCCCTGCAAGATGAGTGAGCAATCCTTGCTAGAAGAACTCTTGGTAAGTACGACTTCTTATGACTATTTCAAACAAACGCAATCAACTCAGTTGCATAAGGTTCTTGTTGAATCGGGCGTTTCGACAAGGGGGTACAGCGACTGCTTTGGGTTCATGCTCCTCTGCACGGGTAGGGTCGATGCAGTTGTTGAACCCTTGCTTCACCCATGGGACATCATCCCATGGCTTCCCATTATTCACGAAGCGGGCGGAGAATTTTCATCAATTGCCAAAGGTGGGTTTGCGTCAAACCAAAAAGTACACGGACTCCTTTATGATGTCCTGAATGCAAACATTACCAATTGAAGAAACTATTACCGCACTCGGTGGTTCTAACAGAGCAACCGATGGCGTCAACAGAGTCGCAAACAGATGGCAAGAACAAGATGGCGATGGTGTAGCATTCCAGTCGTTTTGTGAATCAAACTTTGTAGATTCTGATGAAGACAAAGACAGGCTGTTAGACAGATTTGAATCCGCCATGGGGAGCATTGGTGGACACCTATATGAGATTAGAAGACATCTTCGTAGATGGACTGATTTGCGAGGAGATGAAATGCCAGCGTTTGATAACACCATGGCAATGTTTGACCCTTGTCCCGATTTGTCCGACCAGTTTTATAAGCAGAAGGTTGCATTCATTGCACTTTTAAACTTTGATAGGCCTGATCTTGCAACAATGCTCAGTGACGGTGGCAATTGGTCAACAAACACATGGGCAGAAGCTCGCGCCGGTCGTGCATTTGGTCCTCGCATTCCTGCTGAAGTAAACGACCGCGCTCGCGGTCTTGAACATGATGCAGACATGTTTGTCAGTGAGTTTCATGTGCCAGTTGGCTGCATGGTTGATATAAACGGTAAATCATGGTTTGAAAAAGAACGAAAACTAATCGCTCACTGGCTAATTCGTGAAGAGATTAAGGCGGGATACTCGCAAGATGGTGGCCTTGAAAAACAACGCGCTCTCTCTTGGGTCATGGGTCGCCACATCGATGGCACAATTCCGCAAGCAGTCATGGAAAGCACGTGCGAAGGAGCTTGGAACCCTTCTGAAAACACAATCGATGGTGAAGTTACAACTG
>JAYZCQ010000092.1:0-7015 GCA_036338245.1 Planctomycetota bacterium | reverse complement strand
CCTCATGAGCGAAGTGATTTTAAAGGGTGGAAGAATCATAGACCCTGCTAGTGGAATGGATGAGACAGGTGATATCCTTATCGCTGATGGGCAGATTCAAACGATTAGCACTTCGCCATTGCAATCTTCGGATCAAGCCTTTGACTGTGAAGGATGCATTGTTTCGCCCGGACTCATTGATATTCATGTCCACTTTCGGGAGCCAAGCAATGGCAATCATGAAGAGACGATTGAAAGTGGTTCAAGAAGTGCTGTCAATGGCGGGTTCACAACAGTCTGCACGATGCCAAATACCACCCCAGCAATGGATAAGCCGGCATTTATCGAAAAGGCGTTAAAGATTGGCGCTGATGTCAGCCTTTGCAGAGTGCTTCCAACGTGCTGTGCTACGGTTGGAAGAAAAGGTGAACGACTTGCCCCGCTTGATGAATTGTGCGAAGCGGGCGCAATTGCGATTACTGATGATGGCGATGTTGTTGAATGCGATGCACTCATGACAGCTTCGCTGGAGGCTGCAAAAAAACACGACGTCCCATTCATGCAACATTGCCAAGATCCAAAGCAAACAGTTGGCGGTGTTATGAATGCCGGCACAGTGCAAGAAGAACTTGGGTATGGCGCTTGGCCACGAATTGCAGAAGAATGCATCGTTGAACGCGACATCTACTTAAACAAAAACATTGGTGCTACATGGCACGCGCAACACATCAGCAGCGGTGGGACTGTTGAACTCATTAGACAAGCAAGAGCTCGCGGTGAAGTAATTTCTGGAGAAGCATCTCCGCACCACTTGTTGTTAACTGATGAGTGTTGCAAAGATCTCGGCACGATGGCGAAAATGAATCCTCCACTGAGGGAGCAACAAGACATCGACGCATTGAAGGAAGGCATCGTCGATGGCACGATTACGATTCTTGCAACAGACCACGCACCACATCCACAAGCAACGAAAGACCGCCCATTTGCAGATGCCTCTTTTGGCATTGTTGGGCTTGATTGTGCACTGGCGCTCTATGCCAAAGCGCTCATTCAAGATGGCGTTCTGGATTGGCCTGCCATGCTAGCCATGATGACAAATCAACCTGCCGACTTAATCAGGCGACCTGACCTTGGGCGATTACGTGAGGGCGGAACAGCAGACATCACTGTCATAGACCCAAGATGTGCTTGGACGATCGATGCGAAAGCGTTTGGCTCATCCGGGCGAAATTGCCCGTTTGATGGCTGGAATGTCACTGGAAAGGCAGTCTTGACGATGTTTGGGGGGAAGGCAACGCATCTTGAAGGGCATTTAAAAGCTCTCTAACCATTGCGTCTCCCTGACAAATCCTGTAAAATTGTCGTTTCGCTCTAATTCTGAGCACCTTGCTATCTTGAGTGGGACTGATAGTTGAGTTTACTCCTTTGAAGCAGCATGCAATTTGCTGTGAAGAACCGTTAAGCACCCTTTGGTGATTGCCTCCCACGCAACGCCGGTGATGCTGAAAGATCTGAAAGGATCACTATTATGGCTGAGACGAAGAACGATATCGTCAGCAACCTGCTTGAAGCAGGCATTCACTTTGGACAACGAAGAAGTAACTGGAACCCAAAAATGAAGCCTTATATTTGGGGCGTTCGTAATGGGCTTCATATCATTGACATTCGTGAAACTGTCAAGGGTCTACTACTTGCGAAAAAGCACATCAAAGAAGTTGTTGCAAGCGGCAAAGACGTAGTTTTTGTTGGCACTAAACGACAAGCGCAATCAGCAGTACAAAAGTATTGCACTGAAGCAAGCATGCCATGGGTAACAGAAAGATGGCTTGGTGGCACACTTACAAACTTCCGAACAATTCGCGAAAGACTAAAAAGACTTAATGAACTTGAAGGCCTTGTCGAATCCGGTGAGATTGAAACTTATTCCAAGAAAATGAAATCTCAACTCATGCGAGAGAAAGCAAAAATCACGCGAAACCTTGACGGCATTCGTGCGATGAACAAACTTCCTGGTGCAATGGTTGTTATTGATGCAAACAATGAAACGAACGCTCTCCGCGAAGCCACTGCGTTGAACATCCCCACAATCGGATTGATTGACACAGATGGTGACCCTGGCTTAGTTGACATTCCAATTCCTGGCAATGACGACTCACTTCGTTCAATCGAAGTTGTCATCGCTGACCTCATGTCAGCTGTCAGTGATGGTCTTCAATTACGCAGAGCTACTGAAGCGGCTGCTGCAAAGAAAGCAGACGATGAAGCAAAGGCTGCTGCAAACCAAGAAGAAACAAAACGTTCTTCACGAACTGCATTTAAAGCAGATGAACCAGCTCCTGCAATTGAGCAAGAGCAAGCAGCAACTGCGGTTGCAGAACAAACAGAAGACAAAGACGCATCAACTGATGCGAAGTAATTAACAGTAACTTTTAAAGAACACTCAATCGGAGAATTACAATGAGTTTTACTGCTAAAGATGTCATGAACCTACGTCAAAAAACAGGTCTTGGCATGATGGATTGTAAGAAAGCACTTACTGAGACGAATGGCGATTCTGCTGCTGCAGAAGAGTGGCTTCGTGAAACTAAAAAAGGCAAGATGGACACTCGTACAGAGCGAACAACTGGCGAAGGTCGAATTTCTATTGCTGAAGGTGAAGGAACCGCTGTCATCATCGAAGTTAGAACTGAAACTGACTTCACAGCACGCAATGCAAACTTTGTTGAAGCAGTCGACAAGATTGCTGACATTGCTCTTGGAGCTGACGCAGGTGAAGTTGGTCTTACCGACGATATGACTACACTGATTGATGATATTCGCATCACAACAGGCGAAAATGCAAATTACGCTCGTGGTCACAAGTACACTGATGGCAGTTATGGCAAGTACATTCACCATGATGGCAAGCGTGCTTGCTTGCTTAAAGTTACAGGCGATGTTGAAGGTGATATCCTTCGCGGCATATGTCAGCACATTGTTTTCCATGACCCAATGGGAATCTCCGCTGAAGATGTCTCTGCTGATCAGATTGAGCAAATCAAGCAAAACGCAATTCAAGAAGCTAAGGACACCGGCAAGAATGAAGAGATTGCCGAAAAAATGGCTGAAGGAAAAGTCCGAAAGTACCTTCAAGAAAACACGCTCATGGCTCAGAAATATGTTCTTGATGAATCAAAAACAATTGCTGAACTTATGCCAGAAGGAGCAACGATTAAAGCGTTCACCCGCTACACCCTTGGTGGCTAATCGTTTGATAAGTTAAACACTGAAACCCCGCCAACTGGCGGGGTTTTTTTATGCCCTCAAACGATGCACACTATGGGGTCAGACCCTAAGCTGAGAAAAATTTAATTGAGGCCGGCGGGTTTGCCGCCCTTTCGTGGGTCGCTTGCAGGGAATTGAACGCCATCTTCAATTGCAATGGCTTGCACGATGCCAATATCTCGTCTGCTTTTAATCTCATGACCCTTCGCTTCAAGAGCGTTCAGTGGCAACTTGCTCTTCTTATACGATTCAACGTACACAGCATTGGGAGTCCACTGATGATGTAAACGCTCCAGAGCAATCGCATCCATAGGCGACATCCCATACCAAAGACGATGGATTAACACTTGCAAAACGCTTGAGATAATTCGCGGTCCCCCCGATGCACCAACTAAAAAAATAGGTTGCTCACCATCCATCACAATCACTGGCGTCATTGATGATAAAGGCCGTTTGCCATGCTCAGGAAAATTTTTCTCTGACTGCACAAGCCCATATGCATTTGCGCCCTTCGGCGATGAAAAATCATCCATTTCATTATTCAGTACAAAGCCGTACGGCTCAACAATGACTTTAGAACCAAAATGCGTATTAATGGTTTCCGTCATCGCAACAACCATTCCATCAGAATCTGCAACACAGACATGACTCGTACCTGAATCATCTGGCAGTTGAGATTGAGAACCATAATCAGATGGTTCTTGTGTTCGCTCTACATCAACTAGAAGAGCAAGTTCATCAAGATAGTCGGCATTGAGTAATTCGCTTACTGGGACATTTGAAAACATCGGGTCTGCCATGTGTTCTGCCCTGTCAGCGAAGGCATGTTTAGACGATTCAACATACAGATGGCAATAAGTTGGCGAATGGAGTTCATAGTCGAAAGCATTGAGCCGCTCCATGATAGACAACACTTGACCAATTGCTACGCCTCCTGAACTTGGGGGCGGCATCGTAAGCACTGACATCCCATCAAGTTTGTAAGAGACAATTGGCTCAACCCAAACTGGCTCATAGTCTTTTAAGTCTTCAAGCGTTAGCCAGCCATCAGTCGCACGCACGATTGCTTCGGCAACTTTACCTTCGTAAAACCCTGCTTTCCCATATGCAGCAATTTGTTCAAAGACCAAAGCTTGACCGCTCAGTAGAATTAACTCCTGCTGATCAAACAGTGTGCCCAACGCCTCCTTATAGTTTTCGCTCACATCCAACGCATTGCTCAATGCACGGTTGTATGCATCATCAGGCATAAAGCCTTGTCGAGCAAGTTTAATTGCGGGAGCTAGTACTACTTCTCTCGGGAGCGTTCCAAATCGCTCGTGAGCATCAAGTAATCCTGCGACGGTTCCCGGAACGCCAACAGCAAATGGGCCAAGAACGCTTGAATGGTTCTGATACATCGAAGGCGAACTATTTCTAGGCGCAGTTTCACGATAATTCAATGCGATTGGCTTTATATCATCTGAAGCAATGAGCATGAAGCCTCCTCCGCCAATTCCACATGAGAAAGGTCTTACAACGCTAAGCGCAAAAGATGTTGCGACTGCAGCATCTACTGCGTTACCACCCTGCTCTAGGATTGCTACACCTGCTTGAGATGCAAGCGGATGGTCAGAAGCAACTGCTCCACCCTCAAAACGAAGTTGCTTCGATTGACATCCAACAAGCAGCACAAAGCAGAAAAGTATTATTCGCATTCGCCGAGTTCTCTTAGCATGCCAAGCCCTTGCTGGACATCTTCAACACGCTGGTCTCCGCCCTCTCTTTCAATCACTAAGTTAATGCCATCTGGAACGCAACTTAAAAATGTCTTCCAACAAAAATCGCCTGTGCCTGCAGGAACTTCAATTCCCCAAGTTCCTACAACCTCTGCATGCTTTGCATCTTTAATGTGGACCTGTTTAATCCAAGGCGCGAGCAACTGCACTGCTTCTATTGGATCACCCTGACCATAGAGAATCATGTTTGCTGGATCAAAATTCACGCCAAGTGTTGGATGATTCAATTCTTCCAATACTGTTATTAAGTTGCGTGCATTTTCTTGACCTGTTTCAAACGCAAGGTTCACACCACAATCATCAAAACAAGTAAGAATCTGCCTAAGACGCTCAATCATTTTAGTTCGCTCTTGGCAAGCATCTTCGGGAAAGAAGCCCGCGTGGAAAGTGACAAGCCCAAGGTTCATCGATTGTGCTTTTTGAGCGACTGCTTGTGCATTTTGCCATGTCTGCTCCCAAGTTCCATCGGGGCGAACACCTCCAGTTTCAGCGATTGTTTCGAGCGAGGTGTAATCTTCGCCGTTCGCTTCAAGCATTCCACTCATGATTGAGAGTCCAGCCTGACTTAGTTCAGATTCCGCATCACTCCAAGCTTCATCTGCAACGAGTGGATTTAACGCTAGCTGAATGGAAGAAATTCCGCAAGATTTCGCCCTAGAAATGAGTTCAGAGGGGTTTTTGGGCTGCAAACTCCAACTGCAAACAGCAATGTGTCGATTGTTCATAAGAGATAGTTTAGAATAGAGCGTTTCGGCTGGATAGTGCCAAACGCACTCAGCCATCAGGAAATCACCTTGAGCATGACAAATTCGTCAACAACACAACCGCCTGAAGAGCAACTCACGTTGTGGGAACGCATTGAAGCATTCATCACACGACTGAGCACAAAGAATAACTTCTGGCACAAAGTGTGTTCTCTCATCTGGTTGCCATTTGCATTTAGAAGTGGTATTTCCATGAGACGGATTGGACCCGACAAGTTCACTGCTGTCCTACCGTTTAAACGTTCAAACAGAAATTTTTACAATGCCATGGCTGGCGCTGCCCTTCTTGGAAACAGTGAAGTCGCTGCGGGCATGTTTCTATTCAAACAATGCGGCAGTGACTATGCCGTCGTCTGCAAAGAAATGTCATACAAGTTTCTTCGACCATGTTATGGTCCTGCCATATACAACGTTAAAGATGCCGAAGAAGTAGCGAAAGAACTTTCTTCACAACTTGAAACGCGCGATGAATTCAATATCGAGTTCACGATGGAAATCACACAAACGCTTCCTAAGCACGGCAAAGAAGCAAGAGTTGGACGGTGTGAAATCACATTTCACTGCACCCCAAAATACAAAATCAAAGAGCGTATGGAACGAAAGAAAGTTCGCGCTTCAAAATGAATGCATTAAAAACAGCCGGCTGGGGGCTTTACCTTGCAAGTAGTTGGACATGGTGTATTGGCATGTTTCTGCCAATCATTCTATTAGAGCGATATGGCTGGCAAGGCTTTTTTATGTTCGCAATTCCAAACGTCATTGGATGCGCCGCTTTTGGTTACGTGATAAAAACGCCCGAGCGTTCAAAATCCCTCGTAGAGAAATATGGCTTTCTCATGGGTATATTTTCAATCACAACGATTGCATTTCATGCATTGTTCATTGTGATGATGTTGAATATCCATGAACTTGATTCTAATGCTCGTTACGTTTTTTATGGAATATTGTTTTGCTTGTTTATCTCCGTGTTCTTTTCTAAGCGAGTTTGGATGCTGCTTGGTAGCGCTTGCTGGATTACCTCGCTTTGCCTTGGTTTGTCTCTGTTGCCAACTGAACTGCACGTTGAAGCGTCAAGACCGTGGCAGGATGTCATTTGGCTGCTTCCAATTACAACATTCGGATTTCTACTCTGCCCCTACTTAGACCCAACGTTTCATAAGGCGCTTCAAGAGTCACCAAGCAAACATTCCTTTGGGGTGTTCGGTGCTGCATTTGCAGTGATGATTGGCA
>JAYZCQ010000091.1:0-4487 GCA_036338245.1 Planctomycetota bacterium | reverse complement strand
ATGTGCAGGTCGCTTGCCGACTCCTGTTTGCTCATCAAAACCCGCAAACAGCGCTCGACGCGCCACGGTGGCGAGTTGATGCAGGGAGAACAGTACACCTTGAATCGGGTTTCGATACCAATGTGTACACTGCGCTCAAGGAAATGGGGCATGATGTTCATGTTGCAACTGAAAGAACAGTCCAGTTTGGTGGTGGTCAAGTCGTTTACCAATTTCAGGATGGCTACGTTGCAGGCAGTGATTCACGTCGTGACGGACAAGCAATCGGCTTTTAAAACGAGCACCATTGACCTTAAGGTATAATGTCCTTCTCAACAGAGAGGAAAAACTATGACTACGACAGTCCAAAACTATCTGAAATCAGACACTGACGACTTGCTCGGCCATAAGGCGAAAGTATCAAGTGACTTACTTCATCTTCCCGGTTCAGATTTTCTTGACCGGACATGGAAAAACAGCGACCGAAATCCTCAAGTTTTGCGAAATTTGGCAGCGATTTACGGTCATGGTCGCCTAGGGGGAACGGGCTACCTTTCCATCCTGCCTGTAGACCAAGGAATTGAGCATTCAGGGGGCGCTTCGTTTACCCCGAATCCGCTTTATTTTGACCCATCTAACATCATCGATCTTGCAATCGAAGGTGGTTGTAACGCAGTTGCAACGACGTACGGCGTACTTGGCTCAGTTGCCCGAGAATACGCTCACAAGATTCCATTTATTGTCAAAATCAACCACAATGAATTGATGACGAGTCCAAACAACTTTGACCAAATCATGTTTGGAACTGTTGAAGAAGCGTGGAACCTAGGCGCTGCAGCAGTCGGAGCAACCATTTACTTTGGTTCTGAAGAATCCAATAGGCAAATACAAGAAGTAGCCCATGCATTTGCGATGGCTCATGAGTTAGGCATGGCAACAGTGCTTTGGTGCTATCTCAGAAACGGCGACTTTAAAGCAGGTGGTACGGATTATCACGCTGCTGCAGACTTAACTGGTCAGGCGAACCATCTTGGTGTCACGATTGAAGCTGACATCATTAAACAAAAACTCGCTACAAATAACGGTGGTTATGTCGCACTCAATAAAGGCGGCGCTTCCTATGGTAAGTTTAGCCAAGGGATGTATGATGACCTTTGCAGTGACCATCCTATTGACCTCTGCAGGTATCAAGTTTTAAATTGCTACAGTGGGCGTGCGGGTCTTATTAACAGTGGTGGCGCTTCAGGTGATGACGACTTCGGTCAAGCAGTACGAACGGCAGTCATCAATAAGCGTGCAGGTGGCAGTGGGCTCATTTCAGGTCGCAAAGCATTCCAACGCCCTATGGCTGAAGGCGTTGATTTACTCAATGCAATCCAAGATGTTTATCTTGATGAAACAGTCACGATTGCATGACACAACATTTTTATTCACAAAAAAAGCCCCTCAACTGAGGGGCTTTTTCAATTGGTTTGCTTTTTAGTTTTAGGCAGAAGCAATTTGTCTTGTCGGTTTTGCAACGCGGCTTTCTTCCATTCGTCTTTGTGATTCGACAACAGAAGTAAAGTCTTCACCAAATCGGATGAGTCTAAGGCTGTTTGCAATGACAACAACATATCCAAGTGCGTAGTAGAAAGGCGTTACCCAAATATTGATGTTTCCGGTTGCGGCAAGTGCTAAACCAACAATCGCAAGCACGAGGGAAGCGCCAATGTTTTGTCCAATGACTGACTTGGTTTTTCGAGCAAGTGAAATGAGGAACGGTATGTTTCTCAGTTCGTCGTTCATCAGGGCAACGCCAGCGGAGTTTGTTGCGATGTCAGAACCGCTTAAACCCATTGCCACGCCAACATCGGCTGTTGCAAGGATTGGGCCGTCGTTAATGCCGTCACCAACGACGAGCGTGCTGTGGCCTCTGCTGATGAGATACTTGAGTTCTTCATGTTTCTCTTCCGGCAAACATTCTGCTTCGATTGAATCAACGCCCACAGATTGAGCAACACGCTTAGCAACATCAAGACGGTCGCCTGTAAAGATTGAAACTCGGCGAACGCCGTTGCGCCTCATTTCTTCAACAGCTTCCGCTGCGTGTGGTCTGAGTTTGTCTTCTAAACCAACTGCGCCTAAGTATTGCGTGCCTCTCATAATGTGTACAGAGGACATGCCTTCAATCTTTTCAGAAACAGCTTTCACTTGGTCGCCGACTTCCTTATTCAGTTCGATGAGCCATGCGCCGCGACCAGCATAAATTTCAGCATCTTGAGCGTGAGCAATCACACCACGGCCATGGACTTCTTCGTATTTGTCCACTTCGCCAGGTGTGATGTTTGCTTGAGTTGCTGTTTCCAAAATTGATTTAGCAAGGGGGTGGTTTGAATGCTGTTCGGCATCTGCAGCCGCTTTCAATAGAGCTGCGCCTTCAACGCCTTCAGCAGGTGCGAGTCTGCTGACAGCAAACTTACCAGTTGTAAGCGTACCCGTCTTGTCCATAATGACTGTGTCAACGCCTGCCGCTGACTCCAACGTCATCGTGTGTTTAATCATGATGCCAAGGCGTGCTGCTGCTGCAAATGCAGCGACCATAGCAGTCGGATGAGCAATGAGTAAACCGCCAGGGCAGGTAACGACAAGTACGGTGATGGCTCGTACTGCAGCTGCAGAACGAATGGCTTCATCAGCACTTCTACTTGTGAAGAACCACACTACTGCTGCGACCATGACAACGATTGAGAAGTAGTAACTTGCGAGTTGTTCAATCAATTCTTGTTTCTGTGTTCTAGTTGATTCGGCTTCACGGATGAGCGATTCAACTTTACCAATTGTTGTTTCTGCTGCAACGGCAGTTACTTTGACATCAATTTGACCAGTTAAGTTGGTTGTACCTGCATAGACTTCAATGCCTTCTTGTACTTCGACAGGTACCGCTTCACCAGTTAGTGATGCTTGGTTGATATCAGAGTGACCCGAGATGATGACGCCGTCAGCAGGCAAGTTCTCACCTGGGCGTATGCGGACAACCATGCCAATCCCAACTTCTTTGAGTTCCGCAGTTCGTTCCTTACCGTTCTCAATGATACGCGCTTGCCCCGGCGTTAAATCGATGAGGTCTCGGATTGCTCTTTGAGCACCCCATGCAGTACGGCTGAGAATGAGATTCGCCATCCAAAGAAAGAGGGCAAGGAATCCAGCTGCCAGATACATGCCAGCAGAAAGTGCAGCGACAACAGCAAGTGATGCAAGTGCGTCACTTGAGGGATGTCCCTTCTTCATTTCCTTCCAAGCTCCACCTAAAAGTGGAACGACAAGGATGATTGCTCCAACTGCTGCTGGAATCTCGGAAATGAGGTGATGCGCTCCTAATAGGTGCCCGAGCCATGAAACTGCAAGCAAAACACCGCCGCCTAATGCAATAAGCAAGCGTCGTTCAAGTCGTTGAGCGCCTTCCATCGCACCTTCGATTGATGGGTTTAGATCGTTATTTGGTTCAGAAATAGCCATTTCAGACATATTCATTAAGGGTCTCTCTAATTAACTCTATTACTATAGGCATCTCAAGTGCCATTTGTTCGATAAGGAATACGGTTATCTTATTGGAAAATGAGACTCAAAGAGGACTTCTAGACTTAATGACTTCAAGAGCAACAATTTTAGGTGATGGGCAGATGGGGCTCGTTTTGGCAGACGCACTGCATGAGCGTGGAATAGAGGTTACAGTTTGGGGCCCTTTCCACGACCATGTCGAATCGCTTGCATCCTCGCGTAAATCTCCAAGACTACCAACAATGCAGTTGCCACAGTCAATATTGGTGACGAATGACAAAGAAACTGCACTCCGAGATACGAATTGTGTTGTCAACGCAATACCGACACAGTTTGTGAGGGGAGTTTGGAAGGATACTCATCGTTTTCTCGCTAAAGGTGTGCCAATTGGTTGTGTTGCCAAAGGGATTGAGGTTGAGACCCTTATGTTACCTACGCAAATTATTGAAGAGTATGTTGGTGAGCAACATTCAACATGTGTGCTTTCAGGTCCAACTATTGCGACAGAACTGGTGTTGAGAAAGCCTGCTGCTCTTGTATCAAGCTCTTTAACACCTGAAACAGCAGCATACTTTCAGGATTTGTTTGATGTGCCTTGGCTTCGGTTATATACCCATCATGATCCACTCGGAGTAGAGCTTGCTGGAGCGCTTAAGAATGTGATTGCGATTGCAGCAGGTATTTGTGATGGCATGTCATTAGGTGATAATGCAAAATCAGCAATGTTATCGCGAGGACTTGCGGAGATTTCAAGGCTTGGCGTTTCGTTGGGTGCGCAACTCGAAACATTCTTTGGTGTTGCAGGTGTAGGAGATTTGGCAACGACGTGTTTCAGTCCTTATGGAAGAAACAGGACGTGTGGGGAACGGCTTGGCCATGGCGAAACGCTTGAGCAGATTGAGTCGAGCATTGGTAGTGTCGTTGAAGGTGTTGCAACGACGAAAGCAGTGCGTACACTCGCGTTGACC
>JAYZCQ010000090.1:0-10028 GCA_036338245.1 Planctomycetota bacterium | reverse complement strand
GTCATCTGCAAGCCCAAGTTTTGCTTGTGCTGATTCGATTATTCGCATGTTGGACTGATGGCAAATGAATTGGCTAACGTCATCCGGGGTTAGCCCGGTTTCGTTGAGCAAAGTCTCAGTAATTTCTTGAAACTTTGTCACTGCAAACTTGTACACTTCTTTGCCCTTCATGCGGAGCATCCCAATTTCGGTCGTCGCTTCGTCGCCTTCTACGACAGCTTCTTCGCAAGTGGGAATATACAGCGCCGGCCATGGCTCACCGTCTGCGCTCATTGTTTGGTAGAAACACCCTTTTGATGTGTCATCACAACGCTGAAGGATGACAGCACCCGCCGCATCGCCAAACAGAATCGAAGTGCCACGGTCTTTCTGATCTGTAAGTTTACTCATGGCATCACAACCAACAATCGCGATCGTGCCATACGAGCCGCCACGAAGAAGATTGTCCGCAACATTCATTGCATAGACAAACCCTGAACATGCCGCGACTAAATCAAACGCACCTGCTGGAGCTGCTTCAACTGCAGCCGCAACTCTGCATGCATTTGACGGACATGTCATCTCTGCTGTAACTGTCGCACAAATGATGAGGTCAAGGTCGCTCCCCTTCATGCCTGTACATTCAAGTGCGTCTTTCAATGCACGCACTTGCAATTCGTAAGTCCCCTCGCCATCATCGCAATAGCGCCGCTCACGGATGCCTGTTCGCTGTTCAATCCAATCACGGTCAACTTGAAAACGTTCTGCTAACGTTTCGTTATCAAGCACATTATTTGGGACAGCAGATCCTGTTCCAAGGACTTTAACACCACATGATGGATTGTTTGTCATACAACACTCACTTGTTCGTCAATCGTAGCGAGTTGGTCGACGATGTGTTGGTTCACACCAGATGTTGCAAACTGTTTTGCTCTGATGATGGCATTTGCAATAGTTCTTGCTTCCGAACTGCCGTGGCAAATTAGACTGATGCCGTTGACACCAAGTAATGGTGCTCCGCCATATTCGTGGTAATCATATTCTTTGTAAAACTTTTGAATTACTGGCTTAAATGCTTCAGCAAGTGATGGGTCAGCCGCTGCAATATCCATTGCAATTTTCTTCAACAAGCCCGTTGCGAGTCCCTCAGCAAGTTTAATGCTGACGTTTCCAACGATGCCATCTGTCACAACAACATCTGCACCACCATCAAAGAGTGAACGCCCTTCTATGTAACCAACAAAGTTTAAGCCCGGCACATTCCGAAGCATGTCTCTTGCTTCTTTAAGGTCGCTTGTGCCTTTTTGTTCTTCACCACCAACGTTCATGAGAGCAACGCGTGGATTTTCAATTCCGAGCACTTGTTCAGCGTAAACCTTACCCATCACGCCATATTGAGCGAGGTGGACTGGCTTTGGTTCAATGTTTGCACCAACGTCGATGAATGCAACTGTGCCAGCAAAAGTTGGTACGGCTGCAGCGATGCCTGGGCGATGAACACCTGTTAGCCTTCGCAAGTACATTTGGCTACCGGCGACAAACGCGCCTGTGTTTCCTGCGGAAATCACCGCGTCAAGCGGCGCTTCAGCTTTTGAAGAACCATCTTTGCACATAACAACGAGAGAGCTGTCTTGTTTTGTTCGAACTGCATCAACGGGGGATTCGTCCATTGAAACAATTTCAGTTGTTCCCACAACTTCGATACTTGCAACTGCGCCTTCAAATTTGATGACTGCAGCATCAATAATCGCTTTATCGCCGTAAAGCACGACGACGTCATCCGACTCTAACTGAGTTGTTGCTTGAAGCGCACCTTCAAGGATGGGGTTAGGCGCATAATCGCCACCCATTACATCAACACCAATTCTCATGGTGAATTAGTCTTTCGTTGCCTTTACTTGCAATCCAGGACGGACGTAACCACAACTGCCGCATGCGCGGTGTGGCTGACGATTGCTGCCGCAATTAGGGCACAACGCCAAATTCGCGTTCTGAAGTGCGTGATGTGAACGTCGCTTGCGTTTGCGTGCTGGAGATGTTCGTAATTTAGGGAGCATCGTGTAACCTCTTTAAAACGTCTGACAAAACACTTTTAGTTATGCCATTTTCTTGGATGAACGCGGCAGTGTACCAAAATCATGAGATTATTGCCATTCCTCAATAAAAAACGCCGTTTCCACGTATGAAAACGGCGTTCAAAAAGGTTAAAAATGCGCATTACATCATTTGAAGCAGAATGAGCCAATCGAGATGCGTTGCAAGTGAAAAATCAAGGTGCGATGGGATAAAGTGGAGCCACTTTCCAAAGAGGAACTCAAGGCGAGCTGCAAGCAGCGCAATCCGTCCCATCACGGTATAACCAAAGGAAGCACCGAAGGTAATCATAAGGAACCAGATGCCTACGCGTGCAGTCTTTCCAACAATCCCCTTATGCTCAACCGAGAAGAAAAAGTACACCATTGCAGAAAGTGTTGCAATCGTCAGCAAGAATGCATTCATCGTAGGCCACAGAGCAAACCCGCCATCACCATTGAATGCAATAAGCGGCTCGATTCCTGCCTTAATTTGCGCAACAAGGTCAGCTTCAACGTACCCAATCATTCTGTAACCAGCAGTGATGCCAATGAAGAACGCAATTGGCCAGCGACTAATCCAACCGCCAGATGGCATGAGTTGGAAAAGGAGCATGATGATTAGGATAGCTGGAATGAAATAAAGCCACCAAAACTCTTGGTGCGTGCCTTCGATTCCTGGTAATGCAAAACCCTTTACAAGTCCCGGTGCAATTTTACCTAGCAAGTTTGGTACGAAGACGTCCCACAAGCCAATAACCATCACATAGCCTGCAGAGGTTCCAACAACCATCGCCTCAGCAAACTTATATGCGGGGTTATCCCCCACCAAGAATGACAGAATAAAGAGGGTAAAGATTGCAGCAAGCCATAAACCAATG
Organism: Planctomycetota bacterium; assembly: GCA_036338245.1. Lineage (GTDB taxonomy): Bacteria > Planctomycetota > Phycisphaerae > Phycisphaerales > SM1A02. Next base: position 7,096 of record JAYZCQ010000090.1, on the reverse strand, counting down.
GTTCTTGACCAACTCAGGGAAACTGTTCCACTCTCAATTAACTCGGGCGTAAGGTCACTATCAGGAACGACGTTGTAGGTTGTCCATTCAATGTCGCCAACTGTTGCGTCAACAGCATCAACTGCTTCCCACTTCCCTTCAGCATTTTCAGCAAATGCATGTTGTTCTGGAGTCACCCAAACTTGACCTGTTCGTGAGGTTGACATGCTCCAGACGAGCATGATGGCACCAATCACGAATACGATTGTCCAAATGAGTCCGTTTGATTGTTTTGCCTGTTCCATTAGACGTCACCTCGCTTTCGACCGACGTAGAAAATCCAGTTACCGATGAGGATGAGCCCCACCATCAAACTGTGGGCTACAAGTTGAGGTCCCATTCGCCGCTTAGCTTCTTGTGCTCTCGGATTTGCCGCAATCTCAGGATACACCTCATCGATCGCTGCCTCATATTCAGCGGCCGCTTTAATCGCGCCGAGGACGCCCGCGAGTTGTTTCGGGATATATGGATACATCTGTGGGGCTTGAACACCTGTACAACCTGAAACAGTTGTGATGCCAAATGGCGTTGATGCAAACTGCACCCACTGTTTAGTGCCTGGATCACCTGCACTCACGTTAATGATGAGGTCCATGTCCTGAATGTTTTTAATGTTCTTCGTCATCGGAATGTCGTCAAGTAAAACGCCTTGCGAATCAAGTGGGAACATGCCTCTGAGGTCAGTCGTAATCATTCGAATGACTGCTTCGCCGCCTGCTTTGTAGTCAAACTTCATGTAGTCGATGCCATACTCTAAGTCTGGATACTCTGAGCGAATCGTATCAAGGCTCTTGTCCACCATTGGCGAACCGAGTGGCCAAAGTGCCATGTAGTATTGCTTGTGCCCTTTAGCGGAGCAGTGCCTAGTAAATGCCTGCGCCATTGGAAGGAGTTCGCCTTCTGAAGCAGGGTCAAAGTCATAAGAAAGCAGTATGTTTGAGCCGTCTGGAAGTAACTCAACTGCTTCGAAGACCATCTTCGCTTGCTTAGACACAACTTCGGGGAACACAACCCGAAAGAGAATTGGAATTGCAACCGCCAATAACATGGAAAGGAAGATCCAACGGCGATCAAGATTTTTTAGAAACTGATACATAGATTAATCCTGCCCCAAATATGAGCGGTCAACGCCAAGTAAGATTCGAAGTGAAGTCGCTACAACGCCGAGTGCGATGCCAATCGTGATTGCCCTTGTACCCGCAGTGTTCGGAATATCCATGATCCACACAGTTAAGTTGTCAAATCGGAGCCATTCCATTGACTCAGGTAGCCAGCCAAAGAGCCAGACGCCTGCATAAGTTCGACCAAGGAGGACGATGCCAGCCGTAACAAGAAGCAAGGTAGCTTCTGTATTCTTTGCACGGAACGCTCTAAACGCTGCTGTCGCAACATAGAACGCAAGCATGGCAAACATCATCGATGTGAGTGGCACAACCATATGTTCATAAATCCACCACAAGGCTGAACCTTCTTCAAGGTAGTAACCACTCCAAGCGTGGTCAGGATAAATCGGGTTTGGATGAACGCCCATCTTTGACAGACCAATGATGAGCGTCGCAAAGAAGCAGCCAACGGTGACTACCGAGTAACCCCATCCCTTGTTTCTTGCAGACACTTTCATTAAGTGTAGTTTGACGAGGTTGCCACCGCCCAAGACCATCGCACCAACAGCGAGAATGTTGAACCATTCTTGCGCCGTTGAGCCCCATTCTTGAGCAAACGGTATGAAGTTTGCAATAATCAGGACAAAGCCCGCACATATTGCAATGATGAGTGGAACGAGTCTTTTCACGAGTCGTCTCCCGTATCTTCTGTATTGCCTTCAGATACTGGAAGCAAACCAGCATCGCCGAGCATGTTGTCTGTAATGAAACTCAAGGATTGTGCTGCAAACCCTGGTTCGGAATCCTTCTCAGAAAAATTGGTAAGTGTCGCAATCAAAATACCAACTACCAAGATGAACACACTTACGAATTTTCCATAGTCCTGTCCTTTCAATGAACCAATTTGAAGTGGATCATTGGAAAGGTATGCAGACGCTGCAAAGAACTCTTCACCAATCAGGGTGTAGTCACAAGAAGCAACGAAGAACGGTAACTGGCTTGGCATCGCCGTACCAGCAACTTGAATCGCACCGATGTGGTTACCGGTTTCAGCGAGAATGAGTGACTCAGCATAAAAACCACCCATGTAAACGCATGCTGCGGGTTCTTCGCGAACCATATAGCCCGTGACACCCGCAACAAACGCAAACTGTTCGTCTGTTAAGTAGTGAATGCGGTCAGGTTGGTAAGAGTCAGGGCGACCTGCAGCGAGGTACGCCGACTCAACAGTTTCTCTCGCTGCAGCCATAACTAGCGAGCGGCACGTTGGAACTTCAATTTCTGCTCCGTATTCCGCAGCCGTTTTGGCGACGCGGGAAAGAACCGTCAAACCTGCAAGCGTTTGAATTTCGTTAATATCTTGAATGCCTGCAACAAAGAGTACAGGACGACCCATTTCAGTTGCACGACCGACTGCTTCATCAATCGCAACAAGGCCAGCAATCTTTCGCACCCACAACTTCTTACCGGTTCTAGCTTCATTGATAAAGTAAGCAACAAAACCACCGAAAATTAGCATGAAGATTGCAAGCCACGCTTTTGCCATGTTGAATGCTTGCATCTCTGGCGTGACTGAAGATTCGCCATTGCACCATTCAGAATGTTCTTTCTGATTGTCAACTGCAGAAACTCTATAACTGTATGTCCAACCCGGATTAACTGTCCTGTCAGTCCATGTTGCTGAACCCGCTGATGCTTCATTGACCCTACGCCAAGTTCTGTCATCTTCAGGAATATCTTCACCTTTTGCATCATCTGTCATGCGTTCGATAATGTACGCAGAAACAATTGTCTCTGGATTCGATTCAGCGGTGTCTGAACGCAATGGGTTGAAAATGTCATCGGGCGACATGCTCCATTCCAAGTCACAGGCTTCGCCCGCGTCATTCGGCGTATCTTGAATAGTGAGCCCTGTGGGCGGTGCTGGGAATTGGGCAAACAACTGCGATGCACTGATGCAAATCGCAATCATGCCAAGATACGAAAGGTGTTGTTTTTTCATATTTAGATTAGGCCTCGATTAGTTCCACGTTCGCTCTGGGCACAATAACCGATTCTCCGGTGTTTAGGTCTACTTCAAGCACTCTAGCTTTTGAACCTGAACCAAGTACATGGGGGTCAGGCGGAAGTGCCTTTACAGTTCCAATCATGCCAAAGTAAGGATCACGGATGATTCGCAGTGACTTACCAATCTCAAGGTAACCAGCAGATTCGTTTTCTTCTGATTCGTTAACACTTGCTGACAATGGAATAATGATTTCTGGACGCATGACACCAGCGCGAATCTGAGTCGCGCCATTAACCGATGCTTCGCTGCCTTCATTTGATTTTAAGAGATCGAATGTCCGTTTTGCCATCGCGATGTCACCAAAACCTTCAGTAACAATTACTGTAATGCCCTTCTTTTCAGAACCCGTAATAGCAACACCAAGGTCATAGCCAAGGAAGTTCTTCAAATCTTGGTCATCCATTCCCCCACCTACGATTGCGGAAACACCAACTTCGCGAGCTCGTTCAATAGCTTCAACCGTAATGCGAGCCCCTCCTACAACAACACAACCAGACATTGCATCTGTGATGTCGTTTGCCTGCAGTGTTTGATTTTCATCTGACACTGCAAATGTAATCGTGCCACATGTCTCTCCGCCAATTCCGAAGATGCCTTGGATAAATGCAATATCATTTTCAACAACGCAGCCAATCTCTGGCGTCACTTCAGTCACTGTTCCAGACATGTAGCCTTTTACTTCTACTGGAATGTCTGGCCCACGAAGGATAGCTTGACCAGTCACTTCTGAAATAGTTTCAACTGTCCCAGAGTATGGGGAGTTGTACGTCTTCTTAAACTTTCCAAAGATTCCCGCAGTTTGTGCAAGTGGTTGCCCTTCTTCTACTTTTTCGCCTTGGCCACGAAGCATTAGTCCTGCGACATCTTTTGGTGGAACGGCAAGAAGGTTTGCCATGTTGAGTGGATAGACATCGCCAGGCATGTAAGTCGCAGCAACAATCTGGTCAGCTTTAACTTCGTCGCCAACACTGACCATCACTTCGCCTTTAATCGGAAGCATTCGAATCACAGAGTGCTTCATATTTTTTGTTACTTTTAATCCGGGCGTATATGCGTGTGCCATTGAATTAAACTCCTGCTTTCATCTCGTTGAATTCGGGACCAGGCTCTTCTGAAACTGCTTCCGTTTCTGGGTATAACTGCATGTTCTCAACCCATTGTGAAATTGTTTGTTGGCATTGAGCTCGCTCTTCCGGAAGTCCAAGCGGTCTGCCGCGACCGTCAATGATAAGACCTACTGTTCCACCCCGCACTTCATGCTCAATCTTCTTGCCATTACCTGCACCAAGGTCAAATCCTTTGGCTGGCTCGCATGTGATTGTCGCTCTATCATCGGGTCCCATTTCGATGAGTTCAACGTCACCGAAATTGGATGTTCCAGATGCATTGATGTCTCCCGATAATGTCCATGAGAAACATGGCTTGCCAGGTTTGCCAAGGCCTTTTGCAGCGATGCAAGTGCCGAGGTAGATGAGGCAATCTCGTTCAAAAACTTCTGCAGCAGCTTCAGGATGAACTGCAGAAAGCACGCCGAGATGCGGCATCATAAAGATGGAGTCCTTCGCCAGGTTCGTGCAGCCTTCAGGTTCAAACGCATCGACGAGCATCATCGCTGTTTGGTGCATGCGAGGTGCGTGAGATAGAACGCCGCCTGATGCAACAAGCAAGTTCAATGACATGTTGTTTACGATTGTTGCGCCGGCTACTTCTTGGCTGAACGTGTCGCCAACTGTTCGTTGTTGCTGAACACCTTTGAGTGTTGTCGCAAACTCCTTGTGCTGCTTGTACGCGAGCCTGAGCGCTTCGCGAGCAACAGCTTGTTCAAAGATGAGCGATTCAGCAGATTGCGGAATCGTTGTTGGACGAATCATTTTATTTTTCACTCGGTTTCGAAGTTCACGCTCGTCCATGTCGAAGTGCACCCATCTGAGCACGTTTGGCATCGTCGCCTCTGCACAAACGTTTGAGATGGAATAACTCATTCCAAGGTTTGCTGAAACAGTTCGGTTAAATGTTTCATTGAAAACGGAGAAGACGTCAGTTGTTGCACCACCGATGTCGACGCCAACAACATTGATGCCGTCTTTCTTTGCGATGGTTTGAAGGATGTCACCCACTGCACCCGGCGTTGGCATGATTGGGGCGTCTGCCCATTCCATAAGCTTGTCGTAACCCGGCGCGTGTGCCATGACGTGCTCTAGAAAGACGTCGTGAATCTTGTCGCGAGCTGGACCAAGGTTTTCCATTTCAAGCGTTGGACGCAAGTTTTCTACTACTGCGAGGTCAATCCAACCTTCATCAAGGGATTTTTCAACTTCTTCTGTTGCATCTTTGTTGCCCGCATAAATGATTGGCATTTCATATTCACTGCCAAATCGCGGTTGGGGTTTAGCAGGTGCAATCAGCTCCGCAAGTTGCACAACTTTTTCAGTCGTGCCGCCATCTGTACCACCACTGATAAGAATCATGTCTGGGCGAAGCTCGCGAATACGTTGTATCTGTTCATGCGGACGACGCTTGTCATTTGATGAAATGACGTCCATCACAATTGCACCAGCACCAAGTGCTGCACGCTTCGCTGACGCTGCAGTCATTTCAGCAATAACACCTGCAACCATCATTTGCAGACCACCCCCAGCACTTGAAGTAGATATGTACAAGTCACATCCATCTGAACTAGTTGCAGGATGTTTGATTGTGCCATCTTCGTTTGTGAGTTGTCTTCCAGCGAGTTCGCCAACTTCAGTCACTGCATTGGTAACACCAATCGTTACATTCGCAAATGGTTTTTCGACCGTTGTCGGCGCTTCACCACGGTGAGTCTGGCGGTATTCGCCATCTATCTTTTGAATCAAAATTGCTTTGGTTGTTGTACTTCCGCAATCTGTTGCAAGGATTACATTAATGTTGTCTAAGTCTATTGTCATGTGTTTGGGCTCTCGTCCATCTCACTCTCTAACTCTTCGATGCGGTTCCGAATCCAATCGACTGAACCGCGATGTTCTAAAAACTCAGCGACTGCTGTCCACTGATCTGTTGGCACAAACGCGCTAATCAGTGGCGTGAAAAAATGCATCGTTTGTGAACCCACGAAATTTAGTGGTCGACCCATTTCTACACCAATTATTGCGGGCGTGGTTAACCCGCGACGAATGATACCCTGACAAAGTGCATCGAGGGCATTTTTTTGCACTTCAGTTGGCTCAAGCGTTGAATCTGAGTCAACATGAAACGCGTCTTTTAACCATCCTTTTTTCACCGTGCAACCTCCTCAGAGAGGAACTGATTCAAGCGCTTCACAATCTCCTCTCTGTCCGCGTTAAAGAACAACGCGAGACCGGTCCAGCCATCGAGATTGGACGGTTTTTTTCGCTTAAACATGTACGCTGAATGCTGGAACATTTTGAAACGGCGAATCTGTGACCACTGGTAATACTTCTTTCGTAGTGGATAACTTGCAGTTATCCCAGATTGATCAATGCTAAACGTTGACGGGAATAAGAACGTCGCAATGGAAGCAATCAAAACAGCTGTGAGCACTACGCCGAGCAGCACATTTGACATGATGATTGAGCCGCCAAACAAAACAATGCAACCCAATGCAAAAACACGTTTTACGGGGTGGATGGCGGATGGATTACAAGTCCATGAATAGGTTGCTGCGTCACTCGATTCCATGAGGTGGCACATATCCTACCATAGCAAGAGGAGCACTTATGGCGAACAAACCGTCGATTGGTCTGCCTCTAGGGTGACAATCTCGTTCTTTGTTTGGAGGAGCAAATGATTGCCTGGAACGATGTCGATGACGAGCCCAGTGTGCGTCTCTCCCTTGGAAGCAATTGTTTGGGTCGTTCCGATGAGTGTATCTCGCTTTTTCCACGTT
>JAYZCQ010000089.1:0-4492 GCA_036338245.1 Planctomycetota bacterium | reverse complement strand
ACTCGTTGATTTGTTTAGGGAGTTGTCTCCATGAGCACGATTGAGCAAACAATGAAAGCGTCGCGTCACGATAAACCAATCGAACCACTCATTTTTGAGAAGCATGTTGATTCAATGTGTGGCGTTGACTTCCCGCCACGTGATGTGCCAGAAAGCACCATTGATGGAGCGCTTATTTGATGCGGCGTGAACTTGCCGTCTTTTGGACAGCATGACGTCATGGCGCACTATACACACCTCTCCGACAGAAACTTTTCTGTTGACGGTAATTTCTATCCACTGGGCTCGTGCACAATGAAGCACAACCCGCGGATTAACGAATGGGCTGCAGCGCAACCCGGTTTTGCGTGCTTGCATCCATTACAAGACGATGACACTATTCAAGGCGCGCTTCGATTGCTCTATGAAACACGTGTGATGCTTGAAGAGATTTCAGGTCTACATGAAGTTTCTCTTCAACCCGCAGCGGGTGCACACGGTGAGTTTACTGCGTTGAAAGTGATTAAAGCGTATTACGCAGACGTCGGTCAACCAGAGCGTCAGGTAGTCCTTGCAGCAGATACTGCTCATGGGACAAACCCTGCATCTTGTACGATGTGCGGTGCAACTGTCGAGACTGTCCAAACAGTTGATGGTCAAACAGACTTAGAACATCTCCGAGAAGTCATTGAAACTGTTGGCGCACATAAAATTGCATGTTTCATGATTACGAATCCAAGCACTGCCGGTCTTTTCGATGCTCACATCAAAGAGATTGCAGACATTATTCATGAAGCTGGGGCAAAGCTCTACTTAGATGGCGCAAACATGAACGCAATGGTTGGGCGTGTGAAGCCAAGTGATTTTGGTGTAGATGCAATGCATTACAACACACATAAAACATTTAGTACGCCCCATGGTGGCGGTGGACCTGGTGCAGGACCCATTGGCGTAACAGAAGAGTTAGCGCCATTCTTGCCCGTGCCACAAGTCATGATGGCAGATGATGGAAGCTTTTATCTTGATAGAGATAGACAGAAATCGATTGGGAAGGTTCGCTCTTTTATTGGTCAATTCGGTGTGCTTGTACGGTGTTGGGCATATATATCAGCGTGTGGACCACAAGGACTAAGAAATGTTGCTGAAATAGCAGTTCTGAATGCCAACTATATTGCAGCTCGCTTGCAAGACTTGTATGAAATGCCATACTTCAGTCCTGATGCAGGGAAGTTTTGTGCACATGAGTTTGTCACAGTACCAAGAGCACTGCTAGACAAAGGTGTAACATTGATTGACATTGCCAAACGCATGATTGACTACAACGTTCATCCTCCTACGATGCACTGGCCTGTGCACGACTGTTTGATGGTTGAGCCGACTGAAACTGAATCAAAGTATGCACTTGACCATTTCATTGATGTGATGCGAAAGATTGCTGAAGAAATTGAGCAAGATATTGAAATAGTTCAAAATGCTCCAACTGAAGCAGACATCGCAAGAGCAGACGAAGTGAGTGCTGCACGCAAGCCAGTCATTGTCTTCACTGAATCAAAAGTAAACTAAGAATAACGGTAATCAAGCCCGCAACTGCGCCTGCGATGATGTCATCGAGCAAAACGCCAGCGCCTCTTTGCAGTTGTTGCACTTTCCCAATTGGCCCGCATTTCAAAATGTCAAAGACACGGAAGAGCATAAAAGAAAACACAGCTAAACCAATCCACGTTGGTATGGAAACTTGTGATTCTGGGATGAGCCATGCCATGCCAAGGAGTGCAAGCGATTGCCCCGCAACTTCATCAGCGACAACCGCACTTGGGTCATGTGTTCCGAAATGGTTTGAATACCAATCAAAAGTCTTCAATGTTGCAATCGAACTGACAATAAGAAGCAGCACGAGCGTTATGCAAATTACGAGGGGGCTACAACCAAAATGACTACAGCCAAGGACTACTGCAAGTGGGAATCCGGAACCCCACGTCCCCGGAGCTTTTGGAAGAAGTCCAAGCCCAAACCAAGTTGACAGCATTCTGTTCATGATTCAGATTCACTTTTTCTCATTACGTGAAGAAGGCCTGAGATATAGGGAATGCTTGAGAGCACGGTGACAACCAAAACGAGCCAAACGAGAATTTGATTGAGGAAAAGCAGGTTGCCATTGACATCGGGTTTGAAATTCACGGTGATGAGCAGGATCGCCGGAATGGCAATGGATTGTAGAATCATCTTGGCTTTGCCTGCCCAATTCGCGCCACCACTGTACCCAATAGACTCTAAGACATCTCTAATTGCGGTTACGAGCAATTCTCGAGCGATGACGACGACGACCATCCATGGATAAACTCCTGTCGCCATATGGATTATGTTGCTTTCATTACCCATCATGAAGCGGGGACTTGAAAAGTAAATGAATGCTCCGAGGACGAGCACTTTGTCGCAGAAGGGGTCCATGATGCGGCCGAACATAGAAACGACATCCCATTTTCGAGCCAAATAGCCATCGATGAAGTCGGTCAGTGCGCCGACGACGAATAACACAATTGCGAGATTGCCAAAAAAGATGCCTTGTTCGGGCTCATTAAAGTGAAATTTAGTCAGTGCAACAAAGAATCCAGCAGCAATGACAATCCGCATGAGGGTGATGACATTTGGGATTCTTTTTTGAAGTGCTCTGTTCACAAAAGCATTCTACCTCTTACCCCTAATTGCGGTTGCGAAATCGTGTTTTTAAGCGTATCTTGCCACTTTTTAAGACCCTTTTACGATCCCACCAGCATAGGTATTTCATATCAATAACGAATGGAACCCTTTCTCCCATACATAGCTTGCATACTCCTCGCATTCACAATGTTTGTTGCGTTGAACAAGAAGAGCGCTTCTTCAACAGTGTTTGGAATTGTTGCGTCCGTAGCGCTTGCTGGCTGGCTCATTGGAATGGTGACGGGGTCGATTGCAGCTTTTGGCGAGTGGAGTCAAGGGTTGTTTTTTTACATTTTTAGCCTTGCTGCAATCGGTTCAGCAATTCGAATGATTACACATTCAAGGCCGGTGTACTGCGCACTTCATTTTGTACTCGTTGTGATTGCAACATCTGGACTCTTTCTGATTCTTGAAGCGGAGTTCATGACGTTTGCACTCATCATTGTGTATGCAGGCGCAATCTTGATTACCTACATGTTCGTATTGATGCTTGCGAATCAAGCGTCAAACCCGGAAGACGAACAATCGCAAGCAACATATGATCGGATTCCCAAAGACCCACTTGCAGCTGTCGGTGTAGGCTTCTTCATGTTGTGTTTGGTTACAGGGACAGTTATTGGCGGTGGAGACAAATTGCCACCGCAGGTTCATCCACATGTTCAATGGGCAGTCCTTGAGTCGATGCCAAAACAGTTTGAAGCAACAGTGCTAGAACTCGATGACACATTTGCTTGGCCTCCAGAAGGCGGAATTCAAAGCGACGGTGAAGAAGCATTCGTTGTTTCAAGCGAAGGCCAACGATTGGTGCTTCCAGAAGATGCTCTTCCAAAAAACACTCAAATGGTCGGTTGGTCACTCGTTGCCGATTTTCCAGTGAACTTGGAACTTGCCGGCGTCATTTTGTTGATGGCAATGTTTGGCGCAGCAGTCCTTGCACGCAGAGCTATTGAGCTTGGTGAGCGTGAAAAACGTGCCGCGATTCTAGGGGAAACACTTGAAGAGGAGCAAGACTGATGTTTAATGAAATGACATCACAAGCGCTTGCTGGTTACCTCATTGTGAGCGGCATCCTTGTTGCAATTGGCATTATCGGGTTCCTTTCACGGCGAAACCTAATTGTTATGTTCCTTTGTACAGAACTCATGTTCCAAGGGGCAGCACTTGCCTTTATTGCAGCTGGTCGATATCTGTTTGACTACTCTGGGCAAGTCATGGTCATTTTCATTCTGACTGTTGCTGCTGCAGAAGCAGCGCTTGCACTCGCGCTCGTTGTGTTGCTACACAGGCAGGGCGACTCGCTTGAAGCAGATGCATATGGAGAGTTGCAAGAATGAATGGATTGATGCAACTCATTTTAATGCCAATCGGTATGCCCGCAGTGCCAATTGATCAGGTCATTAACGCGCCACAATTTGCGTGGGCAGGTTTCATTCTTTGGCTTCCACTGTTGTCGCTCATCTTATGTGGTGTATGTGCCGCAATGAAAGTGAAAACAAAACTGCCTGCAATAATTACTATCCTTTCGCTCGCAGGTTCATTTGCCCTTACTGCGATGTTGTTTCTGAACTATGAAAGTCCAGTGACCATCCATCTCTTTGATTGGATTCAGTCGCATTGGTCAGATGGTTCATTCATTGCAAACTTTGCACTTTATGTTGACTCATTAACTTTACTTTGGATGTTGTTCGTCACAGGACTCGGAACGCTTATCGCAGTCTATGCATCAGAGTACATGGAGCATGACTTAGGCAAGGGATATACTCGTTTCTTTGCTGGTGTAAGTGTCTTTCTCTTTGCAATGGGTTGCCTCGTTATG
>JAYZCQ010000088.1:0-8388 GCA_036338245.1 Planctomycetota bacterium | reverse complement strand
TGATGCGACGCTACTCGACTTGTATAGCCTTCCGTTTGACGAAGAGCGATTGTTAGATATCGCCAACGAAAATAACGGCAACATATTGGTCGTCGAAGATAACTACGGTGCTTCGATGGGTTCGGCGGTAGCCGATGCATGTACTGCATCAGGCGACGCATTTACGATTAGACAGTTGCATGTCAGACGTATTCCAAAGTCTGCACGTTCTCCAGAATCAATCTTGAAAATGTGTGGCTTGCATTACACTGACATCACACAGACGGCAGCATCTCTACTTGGAGTTGCTGCTACTTAAGGAAGACAATATGGTTAGTTCACAATTACAAGCGTTACTGAATGCCCAAATCACGAACGAATTGGGTGCAGAAATGCAGTATTTAGCAATGTCCTTTTGGTTTGAACGAGAAAATCTTCATGGCATGTCCACTTGGTTTAGAAACCAAGCAATTGAAGAGCATGAGCACGCAATGAAAATTGTGTCGCTTATGAACGAATGGGATTTGCCAATTGAATTAAAAAGTCCGGCAGACCCTAAGACGAGTTTTGAAAGTGCCGAAGAAATTTTTGCAAGCGCCTTAGCGCATGAACAAAAAGTGACTGCTCAAATCAATGACATCTTTAAACTCGCTCGCGAGGAATCTGCATGGCACGTTGAAGTGGCGTTCCAGTGGTTCATCACTGAACAAGTTGAAGAAGAAGTGAACGCACGCGATAACCTCGCTCGCATTCAACTCGTCTGCAATGATACAGCAGCGATCATTAACTTCGACCGTCGTCTTGCAACAGCGGAATAACGCCTTTTCGTGTTTGGTTCTCATTTATCTATAGCAGGTGGCATGGAGCATGCACTGCTCGATGCTGAAACTCTTTCAATGGATTGCGTTCAGATTTTTACAAAGAACCAAAGGCAGTGGAATGTAAAACTACTCACAAGCGAAGAAGAAGACGTTTGGCTTACAACGTTAAAGCGAATCGGTTGGTTTCAAACTAACCGAGTCGTTAGCCATAACTCTTATCTCATCAATATGGCGTCGCCCGACTCGGCATCCAGGAAAAAGTCAAACACGCTTCAGCGAATTGAACTTGAGCGGTGCGAAGCACTTGCAATTCCATACTGTATTGCGCATCCTGGGGCTCGACTTGGCACGCCTCGTAATCGCGGTGAACCAAACGAACTTGACGGCAAGCCAAACAAAGAAGAAGAACGTGGTCTTGCGAGAATCGTTAAATCACTAGATTCAATCCACAATTCACTGAAGGGATACAAAACGAGAACGTGTCTTGAGACGACAGTCGGCTCGGGGACGAATCTTGGTTACGACTTTGCTCATTTAGGTTGGATTAAGGAGCGAGTTAAAGAGCCTGAGCGGATTGGCTATTGCTTTGATACTTGCCATGTGACTGCAAGCGGGTATGACATGACGACTGATGCTAAAGCGAAGGCGGTCCTTAATGTGTTTGATGAATTCGCTGGGTTAAATCATATCGACGTCTTCCATTTCAATGATTCGATTGGTAAAGTCGGCTCACGCCTCGACAGGCATGCACACATTGGGGATGGCACGTGCGGTTTGTCATGTTTTAGAGCGATATTGAGGGACAAGCGTTTTGATGACGTGCCCAAAATCCTTGAAACGTCTAAAGAAGAAAATAAAAAAGGGGTGCCGATGGATAATGTCAATATTGCAAAGCTTCGCAGAATGGCGAATAAAGCCCGTAAAAGCCGATAGAATCCAATCATCCCGCGATATCACTATGTCCCAATTCCGAATCATTAGTCTCATATGCACGCTTTTTGCAGCGAGTTGCAGTTCAACCCCAAAGGTGACAAGCCCAACTGGCCAAACCCCTCTTAAAGTCCTTGAACTCACCGTTGAAGAAGAGGTTTCGATTGATGCTGCACACATTGCAAGCGAGCATGGCGATTATGAAGAAGCACTCAAACTTTTTAAGGAAGTACTCGATACAAATGCTGTTGCAACGGATGCGTATGTTGGCATGGGCGACATCTATCTTGCCCAAAAAGATTGGACGCAGGCTGAGCCAGCGTTTGCTCGGGCTGCAAAGTTAGAACCACGCAACTTTGATGCGCAGTTTGGACACGGTGTTTCACTGCAAATGCTCAAGCGATTTGTAGACGCTGTTCGTGCTTATCATAAGGCGCTTACGATTAATCCAGAGAATCTTGGTGCAAACATCAACATCTCTACAACCTATTTACAAATGGGCAGGCCGCAATCGGCGCTTGTCTTCGCGCAACGTGCTGCTGAACTCGGCGGCGACTCAGCTGGCGCTCAAATGACGCTCGCTGCAACGTACCAGTTGCTTGGCAAAACAGAGATGGCACTCGAGGCGTACATCGCTGCTTCCGAACTGATGGAAGAGCCATCGCCGCAACTTATGCGAAACATCATTTACTTGTTAGTGCAACAAAAGCGCTATCAAGAAGTCGTTAATACGACGCAGCAACTAGTACTCATAGATCCTACTACCTATTCGTATGAAAGGCTTGGATGGGCAGAGTTTCGATTAAGAGACTACAAGTCCTCACTTGATGCCTACCGAATGTCAGTTGAATATGACGATATGAACTGGCGTTCACTCAATGGCATTGGCGTCAATGAATTGAATAAGTGGCTTCTCAGTGACCGTAAAGATATGAGTTCGTATCAATCTTCAAGAACAGCATTTAGACGCTCACTTGGCATTCAACCAGACCAACCAAAGGTAATCACGCTTGTGCTGCGTTACGGGCTGTAACCTCCCCGCAACCATCACCACCCAGCAAAAAGTCGAATACAATACCTCGAATGCCTGATTCATCTTTATTAGAGGTGTTCCCCACCCCAGCAAACACTCCGTTTACGATTGAGCACATCAGCGAAGAATTCACTTCAGTTTGCCCCGTGACAGGTCATCCAGATTTTGGCACAATCGAACTGTTGTATGAACCAAATGAAACGTGTGTTGAACTCAAGAGCTTGAAACTCTACTACCAATCGTTTCGTAATGAAGGTATTTATTATGAAGCAGTCACTAATCAGATTCGAGATGACCTTGTCAATTGCATGAAACCAACGTGGCTTCAGATTAGAACCGTTTGGAAGGGTCGAGGCGGAATCCGTAGCGTCATCACAGCTGTGCATGGCGACGTCCCCTCTTAAGTGTGATGGACATCCTCCTCGCGACATCCAACCCACACAAGTTAGTCGAAGTGAAGGCAATCCTAGAGCCACTTGGTTTTACAGTGATTGGTTTAGATGCTTTTGATGAAACATTTGCTGAGCCGGTTGAAGATGCTGATACCTTTATGGGTAACGCTGAGTTAAAGGCAACGGGTTATGCCAAGATGACAAATGTTCGGTGTTTAGCAGATGATTCAGGGCTTGTTGTTGATGCACTTGGGGGAAGACCAGGCGTTCACTCAGCGAGGTTTGCAGGCGTTGGAGAAATTAGAGATGAGCGAGACGCTGCAAACAACGAGTTGTTACTGCAAGAACTTGCCCTCGTTTCAGATGAATACCGCACAGCAAGATTTGTATGCGCGATGTGTCTTGCTGAGCCGGATGGCAAAATCATTGCGCATGCTGAGGGTACATTTGAAGGCGTGATTGCACAATCACCCTCCGGCTCAAACGGTTTTGGGTATGACCCACTATTTTATGTGCCTGACAGTTTAAAGACGAGCGCTGAAATGTCATCTGAAGAGAAGCACAAACGCTCACACAGAGGTCAAGCACTTAGGCTGATTGCTGAGAACCTCGCACAGTAAGCATTGCTATTTCTGCGGGGCAGTTGACGCGAAGTGGGAACCATGCTCCGACACCAACCGTGACATACAAATTTGAATCGCCCTCTTTGTAAAGTCCTTCAGTGTATTTGTGCCCGGCTGCAAGATTGACTCGCTTCTTGCCTGGTAGTGCAATCTGCCCTCCATGCGTGTGCCCCGAAAGCGTGAGTGGAATTGATAACTTGCTTGCAGCATGAAATGCTTTTGGATTATGTGACAACAGAAGATGCGATTCGTTTTTGCAAGTGTTTTGTACTTTAGCGTCACACTGTTTTTCACTTTTGGCCCATCCAATGCCAGCGATTCGTAACCGCTCTTCACCTCTACAAACGGTGCATGTCGAATCCTGTAACACATGGATGCCTGTTTGCAATGCTGCGTCCACGACCGCTTTAGGATTGTCGAGTTCATCATGATTGCCAAGGACTAAGTACGTACCGTAAGTGGTCTTGACGCTTGCAAGTGCTTCCATGAAAGCTTCAACACCGACAGGATGTAAGTCGACGACATCCCCTGTGCACGCGATTAAATCCGGTTCTTGCGAGGCAGTCATCGCAATGACTCGTCTTGCTCTATCAAGCGGCATTAAATCGCCAAGATGAAAATCGCTGATGTGAGCGATGCGAAGACCGTTAAATGACGCTGGCCAACCACTTGAAAGGACAACCACTTCATTGACTTGGACGGATTGGTCAAAGTGCTTTTTAAAGAGTTTTCCACGAGACAATTTGTTTGGGCCGGCTGTAAACAACTTGTGCCTGAGTTTTGCTCTTTGAAGTTTTCGTTGCCTTGCTTTATGCATGATGTGTCATACGCCCTTTAACGAGGAATCGTTCAAAAGAGAATTTGACCGCCCACATAAAGTCCTTGAAGCCCCGCATCAAACTCGTACGCCCCATTTTCGCCATCAAGTTCTTGCAATCGATATCCAAAGTAGCCAGCAACCTTTGGTGAAAATTCAAAATCAAAACCTGCAATGACACTAAACACTGTGCCCCCGTCATTGCCAATAAGCGTGCCACCTAAAAACTCAGAGCGAAGCGAAACAGCATCAAGCCAAGAGACCTTATCTTCAAGATCCCATCTGAATGCTAAGTTAAATCCGCACTGTAAGGACGTAAAACTGTTTTGATGAATGACTCGTTGGTTTGTTGCACTATGCTCCAGTTCAGTGTGAATGCCGAACCATCGGAATCCTAAGACTGGGGCAAAAGAGAGCGTGATGTCATTGGTTGCTTCATACGGCGTAACCCAATCGAGTGAAGCGTGAATGCCAACACTTTGCAAATCAGTTGAGGCTTCCCATGCGTCGCCATTATTGAACTGTACACCACCGTATGTTGTGTTTCCATTAAATGTCCCATTGCCACCTGTTCCAAAATCAAAGAATGAACAGTGAATATGCACTTTCTCAATTGGTTCAAGTTCAAACTCTAATAGCGCTGCCGCTTCTTTTTCATGCAAGTCGATGTTTGTTTCAAAACTAATTGGCGCTCCACCATCTGCGACAGTTCCACCGAGTCTTGCAAGCCATGCACCACCACGGAATGCAGCGTGCGTGTCGTCTGCTTGAACTGGTGCAGCCAGCATTGCCGTGAGCAGGATCGGAATCATCCGTGAAGATGCGACAAGTGAATCTTGCCACTCCCCTCAGAAACAGTTCCCAATACAACTGGGGATTCGCCAGAGTCTTGGAGTTGCGCGCAAATGGAATCTGCAAACGCAGGTCGTACAATTAATGTGTATCCGATTCCCATATTAAAAACTTTGTACATTTCTTCTTGAGAAATGTTGCCACGTGATTGAATGAAGTCAAAAATGGCAGGCACCTGAACATCTTTCATTGAGATGTTCACATCGACATCATCGCCAATTGTTCTTCGCATGTTGTCAGCGAGACCGCCACCGGTGATGTGCGCCATTCCAGTGACAACTTTTTTCACTTTGTATTGGCTGAGCAACTTCACAATCGCCTTTACATATATACGCGTTGGTTCAAGCATGGCTTCACCAAGGTTTTTCGTCGTGCCTAGTTCGTCATATGTTGCAGTCAAATCGCAATCCGCAATTGCAGCCCTTGCGAGGGTGTATCCGTTGGAGTGAATGCCAGAGGATGGCAAGCCAATGATGACATCACCTGCTTCAACTCTGCTCGCATCAATCGCACGTTCAAGTTCAACAACGCCCACTGCAAAGCCCGCTATATCAAAATCGCCTTCTTCGTAGATATCAGGCATTTCAGCACATTCACCACCAATCAGAGCACAACTTGACATTTCGCAACCTTTGGCAACACCGCTGACGATGGAAGCAGTGGTTGATGGTTCTTGTTTATGAAGCCCGAGATAATCGAGGAAAAACAGCGGTTCAGCTCCCTGCACAATCATGTCATTAACATTCATTGCGACGCAATCAACCCCAACCGTGTTGTAAATACCAAGCTCGCAGGCGAGTTTGACTTTTGTGCCGACACCATCAGTGCACGCGACAAGCACAGGGTCTTTGTAATTTCGCTTAAAAAGGCGTTCATTAAAATCAAGGCGGAACATGCCAGCAAAACCGCCATGTTCACCGAGGACGCGTGGTCCATGTGTGCCCTTCATCATCGATTGAATCATGCCTACTAGTTGGTCACCTGCTTTGATATCAACACCAGTATCAGCGTACGTCAACGGCTTTTTCGTTGGGGAAGTCATATGCATTAGTGTAGTCATCTCACGCGGTTTAGGTTATCCTGTACGGTCTTATCTGGAGTAAACGATGTCGATTATTGTCAATGGTTTAACGAAAGTCATTTGTCAGGGAATTACGGGCTCAGCAGGCGCATTCCACACCAAAGGATGCATTGATTATGGCACTCAAATGGTTGGTGGTGTCACACCTAAAAAAGGTGGTCAAACGGATGCAAATGGGTTGCCTATTTTTAATACAGTGAAGGAAGCAATCGCTGAAACGGGTGCAACCGCTTCAATGATTTTTGTTCCTCCACCGTTTGCTGCAGGTTCGATTCTTGAAGCCGCCGAAGCAGGCATCGAAGTCATCTGTGCAATCACGGAAGGCATTCCGGTTGCTGACATGATGCGAGTGAAGGCAACCCTCGAACAATACCCTGACGTCACGCTCATTGGACCGAACTGCCCTGGCATTATTACTCCAGGCAAACGCGTGTCAGGTGAAGGACCAAACGCGACGTTTGAAGGCGGATGCAAAATAGGCATTATGCCGGGTTACATTCATACTGCACCTTGTGATGCTGAAAGCGGAAAAAGCGTTGGCATCATCAGCCGAAGTGGCACACTTACATATGAAGCAGTTTGGCAAACAAGTTCGCTTGGCATTGGCCAGACCACATGTGTAGGTATTGGTGGCGACCCAATCAAGGGCGCGAATTTCATTGAATTGCTAAACAAATTCAACCAAGATGATGAAACGGATGGCGTTGTCATGATTGGCGAAATCGGCGGTAGCGACGAAACGGAAGCAGGAAAGTGGGCGCAAGAGCATATGAATAAACCAGTTGTCGCGTTTATTGCAGGTAAAACTGCACCTGCTGGCAAGCGAATGGGACATGCTGGAGCAATCATTGGAGGTGAAGATGACACAGCAAGCGCGAAGATGGAGTCACTGAGAGCAAGCGGACTTATTGTGTCAGATTCACCAGCAGGTATTGGCGAAGCAATGGCTGAAGCCCTAGGCGTTTGTCAACCAGCAGTAAACTAAGGTATCCTGCATCTATCCCAAGGAGGGGTTTGCATTGACAACCATCAAGGAACGATACGAAGCCGTACAACAACGAATCGCAGACGCAGCAGGAAGAGTCAGCAGAACGCCGGATTCAGTACACCTTGTTGCAGTTACAAAATACGCATCTGTTGATGAAGTAAGACAACTTGTTGATTTAGGCCACCTCGATTTTGGCGAATCAAGATTACAGCATTTTACGCAACTCTCAGCACAAATGGATGAGTACGTTGCTCGCAAAAAAGAACTCAAAGAGCCGACATCAAGCGACGCAATTCGCTGGCACTTTATTGGGCATCTTCAACGAAACAAGTGTCGAAGAGTCTTGCCATTATCTCGTCTCATTCATTCTGTGGATTCACTTCGCATTGCAGAAGAGATTCAAGAGATTGCACAAAAGAAAAATTTGACTATCGAAGTCTTGCTTCAAGCTAACATATCTGGCGAACGCCAGAAAACAGGTATTGCACCTCCCGCAGTGACATACCTTCTTGAACAAATCGAATCGATGCCAAACGTCATTCCTAGAGGGATGATGTGCATGGCGCCATTATCTGAAAACCCAGAGGATTCTCGCTCGGTGTTTAGCAGGTGTTATGAGTTGTTTGAAGAAATGCAAGGCGAGGAAGTTTCAGGCGAAGCGTTCAATATCTTGTCTATGGGCATGTCAAATGATTTTGAAATCGCGATTGAATGTGGTGCTAATGTCGTTCGTGTTGGCTCTGCACTCTTTGACCAAGAAAAGTCAAATACGCAGTCCGAACCGCTAACAGAAACAACGACGTAGCAGGCTACACACACTCCCGTCCGAGCATAACTCGGTACAGTACGCACATGCGAATTGATGACATCCT
>JAYZCQ010000087.1:0-7099 GCA_036338245.1 Planctomycetota bacterium | reverse complement strand
CATCTACACAACTTGATTTTGGCAAAGAAGGCACATTGGACTTGACTTTGACTGATGGCCATAGATATATGTTTTCGAGTTCAAGCGAAGGGGAGGCCTCTTTCTTTGAATTTTCCATCACGTGGTTAGAAGAGGATGAAGGTGGTGTGGACATGGGTTTTGTTGGAACAGGTCTCAACACAGTTTCTGCAATGGGAGATAATGTTATGTTCCGAGCCAGTGAATTGGGCGAGGTTAATCTAACGTTTACCGTTGATGAAGAAACAAGTATCCAAATGTCAGCAGCGGGTAATGTTACTTGTTCCACTCTTACAATTCCAACTGATGGCAGTGAAGGAGATATTGAGATGCCTGTAGGCACTCATGTTATCGAGCTAAATGGCGATGCCTCGGGCATGGGTTTAGTTCTTCTTCAAATGGATGGTGGTGATGATGGAGATGGCGGCGATAGCTTGCCAGAAGACGTCAATGACGACGGTATCGTTAATGTTTCTGATCTTCTCGCAGTAATTTCTGCTTGGGGCGCAACTTCACCATAACAAGGTAGGATACTCGGGAGTATGTCTCCCGAAATCCCAAATAATCAACCAAGCATCGAGTCGCCCCTCTCAGGGGAGCGACTCGATGTTTTATCAAAACACATTGCTTCATCCATTCAGGATGAAACGTGTACACGTCATCTCACAACAAGTTACTTGCCAAGCCGCCGCGAAGTGATTGGTGTTCTTGAACGCCTCAGTTGGATTCTCTTTCCGGGTTTCATGGGTCCACGAATAGTAGGCGAAGAATCCATGGAAGAACATGTTCGCGCCATCGTGGCAAACATCGCAGGTCCGCTCTTCCATCAAGTTGCCGGCGCACTTCGCTACGCAGAAGAAACTGGCACTGTTACATTCGATGAACACTGTCCAGACTGTGATGAACGCTCAAGAGAAGTTGTTGACCTATTTGTTCAAGAGATTCCGAATCTTCGCTCATTACTTTCGCTTGATGTACAAGCAGCGTACGATGGCGACCCAGCTGCTCGACATACTGATGAAACTGTCTTCTGTTATCCCGGAATCCGCGCGCTTTGGATGCACCGTGTTGCGCATACCCTCTTTACATTGCAAGTGCCACTCATCCCTCGCATGATTGCAGAACATGCTCACGAGTTAACAGGCATTGACATTCATCCCGGAGCAACAATTGGCGAGTCGTTCTTCATTGATCACGGCACTGGCGTGGTCATTGGTGAAACAACAATCATAGGAACTCACTGCAAGGTGTACCAAGGGGTAACGCTTGGCGCAAAAAGTTTTGAACGTGATGAACGCGGCGGACTCAAGCGAGGAACAAAGCGTCACCCAACTCTTGGAAACAACGTTACAGTCTATGCAGGCGCAACAATTCTTGGTGGAGACACGGTTATTGGTGACAATTGCGTTGTCGCTGGTGGAGTATTCCTTATGCGTTCTGTTGACGCAGGGCACACAGTCCGTGGGCCTAAGGTTGCAGTGCGTCTCAACGAAAACCGTGAAGAAATGTGATTCTGCTAAAATACGTAGTCTATGACTACGACACGAAAAGACGCTATTCAAACACCACTTGGTCAACGCACTATTTATCGCCTTGATTCGCTCGGCTCCCTTGAGTCTATGCCATATTCAATTCGAGTTCTGCTCGAATCGTGTTTGCGGCATTGCGGAAACGGAATCGTCACTGAGGATGATGTAAACGCACTTGCATCCTATGACGCAACAAATGTCGGAGAAGTAGAGATTCCATTTACCCCAGGACGAGTTGTCTTGCAAGATTTCACGGGGGTGCCTGCTGTGGTCGATTTGGCAGCGATGCGTTCTGCAATCGTAGACATGACTGGTGACGAATCAACAGCAACTAAAGTGAATCCACTAGTTCCTTGCGACCTCGTGATTGACCACTCCGTACAAGTCGATGCGTTCAACAGTGCAAGCGCACTGACGATCAACGGCGAAAAAGAATTCGAGCGAAACAACGAACGGTATCAATTTTTAAAGTGGGGACAAGATTCGTTTGATAACTTTAGAGTCGTGCCGCCAGCAACCGGCATCGTGCACCAAGTTAATCTTGAGTACCTCGCGAAAGTCACTTGGGATAGCGATGGCGTGCTTTACCCAGACTCGCTAGTTGGCACTGACTCGCACACAACAATGATTAATGGTCTTGGCGTCCTTGGTTGGGGTGTCGGCGGCATCGAAGCCGAAGCTGTTATGCTTGGACAGCCAATTTACATGCTCATTCCCGAAGTTGTTGGCATGAAACTCACTGGTCAACTCAAAGAGGGCGTTACCGCAACGGATCTTGTTCTAAGAGTGACTGAAATCCTTCGCCAGCACGGCGTAGTTGGAAAGTTCGTGGAGTTCTTTGGACCAGCCCTTGAATCAATGACGCTCGCAACTCGCGCAACGATTGCGAACATGGCTCCGGAGTACGGCGCAACGATGGGCTTCTTTCCAGTCGATGAACAAACAACAAAATACCTTCACCTATCTGGTCGAGATGAAGCGCTCATCGAAACGGTAGAGCAATATTGCAAGTTGCAAGGACTCTGGCGAGATGATGAAAGAAACATTTCGTACTCAAGCGTTGTTGAACTTGACATGTCAACAGTTGAGCCAGCACTCGCGGGACCAAAGCGACCACAAGATCGCATTCCGCTATCTGAGATGAAGACAACATGGGAAGATGCTCGCAAAAACACATTTGCACATGTAGAACCAAAAAGCGCCCCAGTGACGTACAACAATGAAACATTTGAGATGCGTGACGGAAACGTCGCAATCGCGGCAATTACAAGTTGCACGAATACGAGTAACCCAAGCGTAATGATAGCAGCCGGTCTCGTTGCCAAGAAAGCACACGAACTTGGACTCACGAGAAAACCATGGGTAAAAACTTCGCTTGCCCCTGGTAGTACAGTTGTTACAGAATATCTTCAGCAAGCAGATTTACTAAGCGATTTAGAAGCGCTTGGTTTTTACGTCGTCGGGTATGGTTGCACAACATGTATTGGTAACTCAGGACCACTGCCTGAGCCAATCAGTGAAGCAGTAAATGAACACGATCTGATTGCATGCAGCGTGCTCTCAGGCAATCGAAACTTTGAAGGGCGAATCGGTCCAGATATCAAGGCAAACTACCTAGCGTCACCGCCACTTGTTGTTGCTTACGCCTTAGCAGGTACTGTCGACATCGATTTGCAAACTGAGCCAATCGGCACAGTCGATGGTAACGATGTTTACCTTAAAGACATTTGGCCAACCAATGAAGAAGTAGCAAAAACAATCGCCTCATCGCTTGGTCGAAATGATTTTGAAAAACAGTATGAAGACGTTTTTGCGGGTAGTGCAGAGTGGCAATCCATCGAATCTGGCTCTGGCCAACTTTTTGAATGGTCTGATGAATCAACCTACATTCATCAACCGCCATTCTTCCAAGGGATGACGCTTGATGCGCCCGGAATCAACACGATTGAAAATGCTAGAGTTCTGTGCAAACTCGGCGACTCTGTCACAACGGACCACATTTCACCAGCGGGGTCAATTGGTGTTGACTCGCCAGCAGGTCAGTTCCTGCAAAATAAAGGCGTGCCAGTGTCACTCTTTAACAGTTTCGGCTCGCGCCGTGGCAACGACCTTGTGATGACGCGTGGTACATTTGGAAATGTGCGTGTGAAGAACCAACTTGCGCCGGGAACTGAAGGTGGTTTCACGATGGACTTCACAGATGGTACAGTCAAATCAATTTACGAAGCAAGCTGTAGTTACAAGGAAGCAGGTACTTCGCTTGTTGTTCTTGCTGGAAACGATTACGGAATGGGCTCGTCGCGTGACTGGGCTGCAAAAGGCACGATGCTACTTGGCGTGAAGGCAGTGATTGCTGAAAGTTATGAACGCATTCACCGTAGCAACTTGGTTGGCATGGGTGTTCTTCCACTTGAGTTTGCAGATGGACAAAATGCGGATTCAATCGGTTTAGAAGGTGATGAATCCTTTACGATTGTGATTGACGAAACGCTTCAACCAAGACAAACAGTCGAAGTGACTGCCAAGAAAGAAAACGGCGAAGAAATCGTGTTCAACACACGGTGCAGAATTGATACGCCAGTTGAAGTCGACTACTACCGAAATGGCGGTATTCTTCACACTGTACTTCGCGAGATGGCGCGTAGTTAACGAGTAGTATTTAATTAAAGAATCCCCACAAACCACTTCCAGTGATTTGCGGGGAGATGTGTCACTCGGAGAGATGCGACACAAGGGGTATGGAGAGAGACTGTGTAATCTGGCGAGGAGTCCCTAAGACTATGCAGCACTTTTTGTTAGATGCTGATGGCCTCATACTCACCAGTAAATGACATGTCATTGTTTGGGTCATAGGCATACGCCGTATCCATGAGTTCTTCATTCAATTGCATGCCGTGAATATTGTTAAGTAGTCTTACTCTTGCTCGATGTTTGCTTTTATCTGCTTCATTTAGGAGTTCTTGTTCTGTGAGTTTGTCCACATTTGTGTGGACATTGATAAACGGTTCTTGTTTTGTCATTATTCTTTCCATACGCTGAGACCATGTGGCAAGTCAGTTGCCGCCCCATATAAGGGGTTTTGTGAGTGTGAAATCGCGGTAAAAACCGCACGACATCCTTGATAATCACTCTAATAACGCAACTTTTCATCTATTTCAAGAAATTCTAAAAAAACTTGTTAACTCAGAAAAACGCGTTTTTTCACTATTTATGAAAGGTTTTTCGTCCCAAAATAGTTTTCTGATGCAGTGAAACCCGAGAACAATATCTTAGAAACATGGCTTCTTGAAAAAGAGGGATCTGAGAGGCAATTGATTCTTCAAAAGGCAAGCGATGCGATGGTGAAATCAAGTGCCATGCCGCTCCAGGGGCTTATGGAGCAAATCGCAGCAGGAATTGTCAATCAGTGCGCAGAAGAACTTGGACTCACGGCGATGGAACTTCAACAACTGCTAAAAACGCCACGAAGAGATGCGCTGAAAAGTTTGGTTACGGTTGTTGAGTGCGGCGAGTGACAATTGCGTGATGTTGCTTGCCTACACGCAGTGCAAAGAGCGTTAGCATTTCGCCCGAAGTTCCAACACGCAGTTTGTTTTGCCATTCATTTGGATCAACGACCTGCCCGCGGGTTTTCACTTCAATGTAGCTGCAATGCGCGTTGTCTAAAAACGACTGTACTTTTTCTAATCGCAAGGGCAATACTTCGATAACTTCAAAGGCGGTGAGCCAATTGGATTCGACGAGTATTGTTGAACTTAAAAGGCCAAGTCCGCGTGCAACTTCATGCACTTGAACATCTGCATTAATAACAGGGATTAGATTTGCTCTCTCAAGCGATGATTTTTGTTCGTAAACATATGCTTCAATACCCCCGATAGGCAACTCTTGTTCAATCGAACCTGAGATTGAGAGTTGTGTATTGATGTTTGTTGCAGTCGTTTGGTTCGGATTTTGTGCTAGCGAACCAAACCACACAGCAGCTTGAACAAGTGTGTTGTGTTCTTCGATGTACTCAATCTCAATAGGTTGTTGTAGTCCTTCAAAGTCAATCGGGTTTACAGCGGGTGAACACTTAATGCATCCGCCTTCCACCTTTTTGGCAATTTCAAAAATAGCTTCAATTGTCGGCAACATTTCTGAAAGTGAATAAATACGTTTAGCGTCTTTCCTTCTGGCAGGGTCAATGTGAACGAGCATTTTATTGTCGTAAGGAATGGTTAACACGTCGAGTTGTTGGATGGATTTACCAGTGTTTTGCTTTGCCATCCAGCATCTGAGTGCATGCGTGTCTACGCCAACAGCATGTTCAGGTAGTGCAAACAAGTCTCCGCCAACACCGCAACAACAGTCAAAGATAGGCTTGTCTTTGTTCATTCGTGTTGCCTTGTGTTTTGCGACATTGAGTGACGTCGCTTGTTCAATTCCTTGTCTGTCTGAAACAAATGAGTTAGCAAATCCTTTTCGCTTAGAGCGCTGTTTTGCGTCAACGCATTCAATCGCAATTGCAATGTGTTCCTGCGACCATTTCTTCCGTAGCGAACTGATAACTGCAACATCTGAAGTGTTTCGTGATTGAACGGTTTGAAGAAGAGCTTCGTTTTGCAGAACTTCTTCCCATCGCTTTATTTCTTCAACAGCCATGACAGTGCGATTGTAATCACTTGCAAAAACACTTGCGGTGCGTGTGAATTAGCTATTTATCGAGCGATGCTGTGGAGCAAGGATGTTAAAAGATAAGCGGGACAATCAGAATCAACTTAGATGCTGTTTCAAATGGCCTCTATGAAAGTTCTTCTTTAGGGAAAAATAGAGGGCAAGAACCTTATCATCGTTGATGATGTACTCACGACTGGTTACACGCTACATGTTGCTATTAAACACTTAAGAGACTCCAGGTCACTTACAGTTCGGGTAATAGTCTGTGCAGTAACAAAAATGCCCTGAAAAGGTTAAAAAAACTGATTTAGGCACCTCAATGTGGGTTGACGGTGTCATCAGGAAAGATACAATAGTCCTCCTTGCCCGTATTTTATGCGGTCAGGTATCCCTGCGGTCTTAGGGCTTCAGGGATTGCTCTTTGAAATGTGAACAGTTGGGAACCGCGAGGATGTGTCCAACATCTCCAGCAAACACGATGCTGTTGTATGTTTGGATATCAAAATTCGGGTTCAAGAGTTTCACAGCCCTTGGACCTTCGAACATTCTCGTGTTAAGCACGTGTCAGACCGTTATCTACCCAGATAACAATTTGACACGATGTGTGATGTAAGAAAAAAAGTCAGTGGGTTTAGCCGCTCACTGACCGTCTATATGTACTTGTATATGTAGATGTGACCTGGGTCGCATCTGACCAGATGTGACCTGCCACGGTTAAACGATCATTTGAAGTTTTCATCTTTCTTTTAGAAAGGTGTTCAATGAACAACAATTGAAGAGTTTGATCCTGGCTCAGATTGAACGCTGGCGGCATGGCTAAAACATGCAAGTCGAACGATTAAAGCTTCTTCGGAAGTGCATAAAGTGGCGTAAGGGCGAGGAATATATTTCTATGT
>JAYZCQ010000086.1:0-7271 GCA_036338245.1 Planctomycetota bacterium | reverse complement strand
GATTCGGTGTTCTATCAAAAGCACATGACGCATCATTTGCTACCTGGCATTTCGCGAGATTGGCTTTGTGAAGTCGAACATTTATTTTTGATTCGAGAACCAAGAGAAATGCTAACGAGTTTGATGAAGCAAATCCCGCAGCCGACATTAGAAGACACTGGCCTTCCACAGCAAGTCGAATTGCTTTGCGAACTAAAAGCTATTGGAAAAACTCCTCTCGTTTTAGAAAGTAAAGATGTGTTGAAAAATCCAAAAGGCATGCTTACGTTAACATGCGAAAAACTTGGAATTGGGTTTGATGACGCGATGCTAAGTTGGCCCGCGGGGCCTCGCGAGAGTGACGGGGTTTGGGCACCCCATTGGTACGCATCTGTTGAGGCATCCACTGGGTTTGCTCCATGGAAACCAAAAGAAGAGGAAGTGCCCGCTCATTTAGAAGACGTTTGTCTAGAATGTGAAGCGTTGTATAGCGAATTATTGGAAGAAAAATTAGAGAGACACGATGCTACAGAAGTTTGACGAACGAAACAAGGACTTACAAATCAACATCAATGGCGAACTCTTTCACAGGAATGACGCGGGAGTTTCACCGTTTGATTCCATAGTGCAAGGCGGTGACGGTGTATGGGAAGGCCTTCGTCTGTACGAAGGGAAAATTTTTAAACTTGAAGAGCACTTAAATCGCTTGCGTCATTCTGCGCAAGCAATGGCGTTTAAGTACATTCCGACAAATGAAGAACTAACTGCTGAACTAGCGAAAACGCTAAAGGCAAATGACATGCAAGATGGCGTGCATATTCGCTTGACACTTACGCGTGGGGAAAAAATTACGAGCGGAATGGATCCAAGACTCAATCAAAATGGTAATACGCTCATTGTGCTTGCTGAGTTTAAAGAGCCTGTCTATGACACTTCTGGATTATCACTTGCGACATCTTCAATTCGCAGGTTTAGCCCTGACACGATGGACCCAAAGATTCACCATTGCAATTTGATCCAATCTATCATGGCGAAAATTGAAGCTAATGCTGCGGATGCAGACGATGCGCTCATGCTTGACACAAATGGGTTCATCGCTGAAACCAATGCGACGCATATTTTCTTTGTGAAGGATGGATACGTATGCACACCCCGCGCGATTGCATGCCCTGAGGGTGTTACGCGTCAAACTGTTATTGATTTATGCCATGAAAATGATATTGATATTCGCATTAAGCCTTGCACGCAGGCAGAACTTTATAGGGCGGATGAATGTTTTTGTACAGGCACAATGGGAGAACTTGCCTGCGTTACAACTGTCGATGGGCGAACGATTGGCTCAGGCCAACTTGGCGAAATTACAAAGCGGCTTACTTCGCTATTCAAGGAACTCGTCGCAAGTTCAGGAACACAGGTCGTGTAATGCGGCTACCGATTGCACAACTTACGCCGTGCCGTTCTGACCAAATTGAAAATATTTTGATTGATTCTCACGGCAGAACGATTACTGATTTGCGTATGTCTGTCACTGACCGCTGCAATTTCAGATGCGTCTACTGCATGGAGCCGGATGTAAAGTACTTGCCTAAGCAATCTTTGCTTTCACTTGATGAATATGTAAGGCTTGCGAACGTTGCACACGAACTTGGCGTAAGGAAGTTGCGAATCACCGGCGGCGAACCCACGCTTTATCCTGAACTTGATTTGTTGATTGAACGCGTTGGCGAGATTGGTTTTGACGACATTGCGCTGACAACTAACGGTACGCTCCTTACTGAAGAGCGTTGTGCTCTGTGGAAATCGAGCGGTCTAAACAGAATCACGATTAGTTTGGATACGCTCGATTCAAAAAAGAAGGAATGCATTACACGATCATTTACCCCACTTTCTACTGTGCTTCGCTCTGTAGAGATGGCAAAAGAAGCGGGTTTGACCCCAGTGAAAGTAAATGCAGTTGTGATGAAGGGCGTGAATGATGATGAACTCATGAATTTTGCTGCGTTTGCACAAGAGTTTGATATCGACATGCGGTTTATAGAGTTTATGGCGCTTGACTCTGGCAGAGCTTGGTCGATGGAAAAAGTTGTGACCGCTACTGAAATGAAGCGGGTGATTGAACGTGAGTATGAACTTTTTCGCGAAGTTGATGATGCGTCAAGTACTTCAATGAATTACAGGTTTGCATCAAGTAAGGGACGAGTTGGTTTTATTGCTTCTGTTTCTCAGTCTTTTTGTCACGGTTGTAATCGACTTCGCATTCTTGCTGATGGCACTGTAAGGCCATGCTTGTTCAGTGATGACGAATGGAATATTCGTGATTGTTTGCGTACTCAACCAAACAAAGTCATTAAACAATTTTTGCGTGATGCATGCTTTGCTAAATCAAAAGGTCACTCGATGGGGCGAAAAGACTTCGTACCACCATCAAAAACGATGTCTACGCTTGGCGGTTAAATCAGTGTTGATAGATACCACACTGCGAGGCCGAGTACGCAGACCACAATCGTAATTGCGTTGAACCACTTATCGATGAAGAGTTTGGCCTGTTGACCGAACTTGTAAGTGATGAGTGCTTCAAGACCATAGCGAAGCGATCTGCCGATGATGCATGCCGCGATGAAGACGCCGAAATTGAGTTTAGCAATACCTGCTGCAGTCGTGAGTGCAAAGAATGGAACAGGAGTGAGTGCTGCAATGAAGACGTAAACGCTTCCACGTTTTTCAAAATCGCTGACAACCATTTCGATTTTGTCTGCACCAAGTACCCATTCGGCTCCACTTCCAACGAATGAGGCGATGACAAAATAGCCAACGAGTGCGCCGAGGACACTGCCGCCGATTGCGAGCATTGCAAAGAGTATAGACTTGGCTCGTTTTTCGACACACATTGGAATGAGCAGGACATCTGGCGGAACGAATGGCATGAATGCTTCGATGACAGCAATGACAAAAAGGATAACGGGCGCGATTTTGGTGGCGGCGAAACTGAGGATCCACTCGTAGAGTCGCCGATGGATTGCCCAAGTTGGTATGGTTTCTTCGTTCATCACTCGCATCATATACGCCACGAACAATTACAATGTTCACATGCAGCACGTTCAAGTGAAATACAAACAGTTATCCCCGCTAGCAACAATGCCGAGTTACGAATCGGAGCAGGCAGCGGGCATGGATGTGTATGCAGCAATCGAGAGTAAAGTAACCATTTGCCCGTCTGAGATTGCAATGATTCCACTTGGCTTTTCGATGGCGCTGCCTGAGGGATTTGAATCGCAGATTCGTCCACGGAGTGGGCTTGCCTCGAAGTTTGGTGTGACGCTGCCGAATGCCCCAGGCACGATTGATGCGGATTACCGCGGCGAAGTAAAAGTGCCACTCATTAATCTTGGAACAGAGTCATTTACGGTGGAACCGAACATGCGAATTGCGCAGATGATTATTGCGCCTGTTGTACAAGCGAGTTTTGAAGTGGTGGATGAATTGTGCGAGACCCCTCGCGGGGCTGGCGGGTTCGGATCAACCGGTGCTTAGAGCGCTAAAGTCGTTTAAACCAATTTGTTCGCGGGAGTAAAACGGCTCGGCTGTTTCGGTTCGGATTCGACCGCCGAAATATTTGTCCTGAGCGTCGATCCAATCGACAATTGGGCGATTATTCTCAGGAATGACGAATTGTGATTCATATGCAACGATTGCTTCTCGTTTTTTGCTCGCAAACCCTGTGGTATCTATGATGAAACTTGGGTTTGGAACGATTCGCAAATGTGTGCAGTAATAATAGAAGAGCCATTTAGGATAGATTGGCTCGCCTGCTAAATCAATTTTGGTGAGTTTGGCGTCAAAACGAGCATCTTCAACGATTCGGGTCGTTGCGATGTGGTCTGGGTGCGAGTCTTCAAAGTATGGTGTGAATACTATTTCCGCTTGATGTTCGCGGATGACGGAAGCCACGGCGTGCCTTGCGCCAATTGAATGTTCGACGTAGCGGTTTGGTAAATTGACGGTTGTTCTCGAGACCCCAAGGATTTCTGCAGCCGCCGCAGATTCCTTTGCCCTAAGTTCGGGTGTTCCGTGAGGTGTTGGTTCCCCGCTTGTCATATCAAGAAGCAGTACATTGTGACCTTGACCAACCAACTTTGCAATGGTGCCTCCCATGCCGAGTTCCTGATCATCAGGATGTGGTCCAACTACAAGTATGTTTGCCATTTCTATATTGTAGGGCCTGACAGAAGCATTTGATTGAACTCCTCTTAAGTTAAAGTGACATCGTTCAGGTCAGACACTGGGACAGACCCGCAGTCTGACCCGATACAATGGGGGGGTGAAGTACAGACTTACCATTGCGTATGACGGGACCCATTTTCATGGTTGGCAAAAGCAAGAGCCGCCAAATGAAGAACCCCTTCGCACTGTCCAAGGTGAACTTGAGAAAGCCGCAATTGATGTTGCAAGGGCGCAAGTGATGACGCTCGGTGCTTCGCGTACCGATGCTGGCGTCCATGCCAAGGGGCAAGTCGCAGTTATCTCCACAACAAGAGATATCGAACCTGAGCGTTTTCTCTTCGCATTAAACTCACGGTTGCCGGATGACATCAAGGTCCTAAGCGCTGAACTTGCACCCTTTTCATTCGACCCAATCAAAAGTTGCACCAGCAAGGGCTACCGGTATCAACTCATGCACGGCTGCCGCGACCCGAGAAATAAACCGCTTTTCGACAGGCACGTGCACGCAATCGTCATGCCCGATCTCAATACCAAGGCGATGATGGAAGCTGCCCCACACTTTGTCGGAGAACATGATTTTGTTGGGTTTACCAAAATGAACCATGGGCGAGAATCTACGGTGCGAAAAATCGATGCATGTTATGTTTCGATACTAGGTGAACACCGCATCGCAATCGATATCGCAGGAAAAGGCTTTCTGTGGAACATGATTCGAATCATTGCAGGAACACTTGTAGATGTCGGGCTTGATCGCACTTCACCAAACAACATTTCTGAAATTATCCAATCCGGTGATCGCAGTCGGGCAGGCAAAACCATGCCGCCAGAAGGATTGTGTTTAGAATGGATTAAGTACGATTAATGACCGAACAAGCTTGCCATCTCAAAGTACCCCTGCTCTGAGAAATACTCCAACGCTTCATCAACTGAACTAAATATTTTTGTAGCAGTTTCAGTAATGAACGGTGATGGTGCCTTTTTAGGTTTCCACACGACATAGACTTCCTTCGTGTGCTCCCAAGCATGTTGCAACTCTCGCTCAACTCCACTTGAAAGACCTGGCACGCCCCCAGGGAGTTCTGGCACAAGTGAAACAATCATGTCAGACTGGTCAATGAGTCTAAAGTCACGCATGTAAATTTGACCATCGATGTCGCCAGCAATGTCTAAAATCTCGCGGACTGAGACTCGTAACGGCGCATCGCCTTCTTTTCCGCCGAACGCATGCGGCTCAACTTCAATCCAATCTTTGCCCTGCTTCGCTGCTTCAATGCCGTTATCTAGCAATAGTTTTTCATCAACATCTGCTGGGTCAAACGTAATGAAGTGCTCAGCAAGCGCTGCTCTAAACTGCGAAATCTCTTCAAGAATGTCTGGCATATCAACAACATGACTCATTGGGAATGAGGGATAAACTTTCTTGAGTGAGTTGCGAGCAATCAATCTGTAACACGTTTCAGTTGTGTCCTGATGACGCCCCCTACTCAAAATGTAAAATGAGTTTCTACAACCACAAGCTTGAGCAAGTAACTCTGTTGCTAGAATCTCTTCTTCACGCCAGACCATGCAATCTTTCAGCGTTGCATCAATATCATGTTCATCGTGAAGTCGTTTATGAACAACTTCAATGTTGTCTACTAAGCATATAAATAAATTCGGATTGAACGCTTCCATCTGGTCAAAGTCAAATGCTGGGAACAAACCATGACGCCAACGGAACGTCGCATGCGTATTCATAACGACATCTGGGTGGTCTTCAACAGGCGTTGTAGAAGAAATGATGTCTTTGATTGCCGCCCTGCGAAGCGAATGCAACCTGCTCATTGGCAAATCAAGTATGCGACCCTCTCGAATGTCAGGGCCTTCTGCATACATCATTTTTCCAACGTTAAATAGTTCAATGTTTCCACCCCGTTCACCTGCGAGCTGTGAAACAGCTTCGAGATAGGGCTTTTTGTCCATTCCGATTTGACCTGTGATGATTGCTCTCATAGAACACACATTATATGTGTTGAGTGCGAAACAAACGAATCACTTTTTATCTTTTGATGGCTTGCGAAGCCATTTTGCATCTGCACGCGGTGGTGCATTCCCTGACTGCTTATGCTTTGACCACAACCGATAGCCCCAAACAATGGCAACAACTACCATCGCTAGACCAATAAGCCTAACAAACATTTCAACAGTACTTTCAGATTGCAAACTTTCTGCAATCCACCAACCTGCGAAAAATTGCATTGGCGCTGTAATCAAACAACAGATGACCGTCGCAATTGCAAATTTCCAAAAATTCATATGCATCATGCCAGCAACCGTTATGGTTGTTGTTCGACTCGCTGGAATAAATCTTGCAAGCACAACAACCCAAACACCTCGCACATCAAACTGATATTTCACTTGCAGCATCCGTTTAGGATGCACAATGCGTTTGAACCACCGAGTGTGCGAAATTTTTGAGCCGAAATTTGAACAAATCGTAAACCAAAGTAAGTCCCCCCCAATCACACCAAAATATGCGGCAAGGAGCGTCTCCCAAAATGGCAAATCCCCATGTTGTACCAACATCCCTGCGGGAATAATGATGATGTCTTCCCCGAGCGGAATCCCGACGCCCGAAAGCAACAGCAAACAAAAAACTACCCACGGACCATATTCAAGAAGCTGGTCAATGAAGCCTTCCATAGTTACACCACGAGTTGTTGTCCTGCTTGGATTAGAGTTGGTATTGCGTCTATATTAATCTCGCGTGGCGATGCCCCTGCAAGTGGGCTCAACTCAACTTCAGCGTCATCTTCAATGTCAATGCCAGCTTCCTTGAGCCACCTTCTGGAACGCGACGCTTGCAACGCTTGACTTGTCGCAGGCGAATCTTCGCCATGAGCATTCTTGATTGGCGCGAACTCATCTTCACGTTTGACTCGCACAACCAATGAATTTTTCGCCATAGGCAGAACATCAAAAACAAATGTTTCAAACTTAACCGCCCTGCATTCGCCTTCTATACTATTTACTTCCTTAAGCGCTTTATGCCATGGAAGTGACGACGCTACTTGCTCTAAAAAATCTCTATT
>JAYZCQ010000085.1:0-6903 GCA_036338245.1 Planctomycetota bacterium | reverse complement strand
GACATCGAGTTGTTTCTTTGTTACCAAATCAGACATGCGGGGTATTCACTTTCTTCACTTTCAATTGCGCAACGCACAATGCCATCTTCCAACGCAATAACCATCGGTGTGCCAATAATCCAATCTACACCGAGTGGCAATCTCGTTTTAATACAGTCAAAGCAGGGGTTGTCAAACGCCCCATCTTCATTAAACTCATCTTTTGATTCCGGAATAGCTACGAGTGTTGTTGGGAATTGAACGTCAAACTCGAAATGCATGTACAAAAGTTCTTCGCAGTGGTCACATGCCATGCCATAAAAGATGACATATTGTTTTCCAACACGGATGTTTTCTGGCCACTCTACCCAAGAGAAAAGTTCAATGGCATCAATTGATTTGCCTTCCCATGCTGCAAGGTCACTGGGGTACCAAGAAGTAGGGAGGTTTAAAGTTGTCCCATTACCTACATCACGGGTTCGTTCGCTCCATATTTTGTCGGAGGCATACCAACTTGATAATGCCATGAATACAATGAACGAGACGGTCCTCGATTTGCCAAGTGATGATTTTATTGATTCAGGTTTTGGCTTGAAAACAAGTACGCCAATAAGCAAGATGAAATCGATTGCGAACATCATCATCGGTGATAAAGAGTGTTCTCCCAGACAACCGCAACTTTCATAGTTGCCATAGGCAAACATTTCTATGAGCAAAACAACTAAAAAAGTTGAGAGCAGCAATGTTGCAGCTTTCCTTGCAAGTGTAGGCATAAAGAACATGACGCCTACGAAGATAAACTCAATGATGAGCAGAACAAGTAGCCAGATGTAATGGTCCTTGAATCCGATGATGCCGCCCGCATCAAGGATAGAGCGAGGGAGGGATTTAGCTGTTGCGCCATTCGCTTTTGAAAATGCACCGAAGAACACCCAAAGCGGGACGATGAATTGAGTAAGCCATGCGCCCATACGCATAGAAACGCTCTGCGAAGCAGATGATTCGTGTTCAGTCATATGTAGAGTTTACAGGGTAGAGCGGGACTATTGCGTTCTTCTTCTGCGATAACGCAAAAGTAGAGATGAGAGCAAAAGACCCGCAGGTGGTGCTGGAACGACTGTAGCGGTAAAAACGCTAGTGCCATCACTTTTGAATCCGTCAGAATAGATGACATCTAGTCCATTGTTTGACGCGCCTACAAACTGAAATGCTTCAGCATCAATTGCATCGTCATCAAACATTTCAACAAACGAATATGAAATTGCGTCACCGATAGCAAGATTAGTCCAAGCAAATCCATCACCACTCGTGAGTCCTTCCCAGACAAACGTAGCACCAAGGGTCTGTGATGGAAGCCATGGAGATGAAATGAGTTGCCAATCATCTTGCTCCATGTCGTTGATGAAAAAGCCAAGCGAGTTTGGTGCAGTGCTTGTCAAGCCTAGCGATGAGTTGCCGCCATTATCACCTGTGCCATACTCACTATCGACAAGCGTTAGCAAGGACAAACCATAGTTAGTATCAACTGGAATGACAGTAATCTTACCGTCTGTGTCAATCCCAAAACTCATCAGCTTTTCATGGACGAGTGCAAGGTGATCTGTTGAAAACTCAGGCGCTTCATCGGAACCAAAAATGTCACCAAGTGGTTGTGAATAGAGTAAAAACGATTCTTCGCCACTGCCATTGATTTCGATGATACCGCCTGCAAGGAATGCAGTTGAACAGGCAACTGTCATAGTCATTATGAGTGTTTGAATGTGGTGTGCTCTTTTCATCAGTCTGTTTCAATATGCCCATATCAAGAGGGCTTGTTCACACTTTTCGGCTTGAATTGTGTTCATGCTGAAGGCAATGCTAAAAATGGGTGTTGATTCAATAAAGAAATACGGGTTATTCCGTTTCACGCCCTAAAAAGTGTAAATCTAGGCAAAATGAAGGGGTTGGATACTCCCCAAGCATTCAGTTTCTCGCGTAGCATGCTCACCATGTGGACCCCGATGCTACTGAATAACACCGTGATTACTGCTGCTCAGACCTCTGATTTCCAAGCTTGGGTTGAGTCCCAACTCCCTACATGGTTTTTGCAAGATTTTGCTGGAATTGAACATTGGCGATGGGTCGCTCTTGTCCTTGTTGTTGCGATTGGCTTCATCATTGATCTCGTTGTTCGATTTTTTTTAAGAAAGGTGATTCGCTCATTTTCACTTGGTGATGAGTCAAGTAACGAAGACCTCGCGACCATCATTAAACGGGTGCCTCGCCCAGCAGGTGCAGCAGCAGGTGGTGCCGCATGGCTTTTCCTTTTGCCAACACTTGGTTTACCCGTTGCTGTGCACACGGTTCTTGAGCCCATTGTCCATGTCTATATCACAATCGCATGTGTTTGGTTTGGGTTTAGAGGCACAGACCTCATCTCATTTGTTGCAAATCAAAAAGCGAAACAGTCTGAAAACAAACTTGATGATTTACTCGTCCCACTTCTAAGCAAAACTTTGAAGGCAGTAGTCATTGTGATTGGTGTTGTCTATCTCGCAGATAGCCTATCAATTCAACTTGCTCCAATCATCGCAGGTCTTGGAATTGGTGGTCTCGGTTTTGCGTTCGCTGCGAAAGATACCTTGGAAAATTTCTTTGGCTCAATCACGGTTATTCTTGATAAACCATTTGGCATTGGCGACTGGGTGGTTGTCGATGGGGTTGAAGGAACGGTTGAGTATGTTGGTATTCGTTCAACGCGAATCCGAACGTTTTACGATTCTATTGTGACAATTCCGAACGCAATTCTCATCACTGCAAAATGTGACAACTATTCCCGCAGACGGTACCGAAGGTGGAAGCAACATGTCGGTCTTGCCTACAATACTCCGCCTGAGAAAATTGCAGCGTTTTGTGAAGGCGTACGAGAACTCTTGCGTGACCACCCTTATACGCGAAAAGATTATTACCAAGTTTGGTTAACAGAGTTTAGTAGTTCTAGTCTCGATGTTCTTCTATATGTATTCTGGTCAGCACCAGATTGGCAAACCGAATTGCGTGAAAGGCATCGCCTTATCCTTGACATCATCCGTTTAGCTGGGACGTTGCAAGTAGAGTTTGCATTCCCAACACGAACGCTTTACCTCCGCAAAGAAGATGAATGGCAACAGGGACCAGAAAAAATCGACGCAAATCGACCAGAAGGCTGGGTGGAAAGTGCTGAAGAAAGGGCAAGGGAAGATGTACGCGGGTTTACTGCAAATGACGACTGGCGTTCAAAACTTCCTGAACCATATACGTTCAAAGGCGCTCGTGATGGAGCGATTGGATTTGAAGGTGATGGCGGTGAGGGTTAATCGTTCTCGATTGATTCAAGAACCCACTGCTCAATCGTTTCGCAAATTGCATGGATGATGACATGATGACCATCTTGGATGGCAGCACTGTCTTTTGCATCGATTGTGACATTAATCGCGCATTTGCTCTTTGAGTCTCCGCCCTCTCTGCCAAGCAAGCCCAAAGCCATCATGCCGAGGTCGTTCGCAAAATCGAGTGCTTCATTGATGTTTGCGCTATTTCCAGACGTAGTGAAAACGAGCAAAAGGTCATTACACGTTTGTTCTTCATGTTCATCGATGATGCACGTTGCAAATGCTTCAAGTTGTCGTCTAAAGACTTGCTCCCATCCAAAATCGTTTGCGATGCACGTCATCGCAACCGCATCACTGCAAAGACAATGTGCAGGAAGCGCAGGCCGCGTCGTTCGATACCGTCCGGTTAACTCTTCGCAAAGATGATTGGCTTGAGCAGCTGAACCTCCATTGCCAGCGACAAACAGCGTGCCGCCTTGCTCAAAGCAATGAATGATTGCATGTGAAATCTCAGCAATGTCCTCAGTGTGTGAACTCAGTCCTTGGACAACTTTAACTGCTTGCGTGATTCTTGATTCAATGTGCGATTTCATATCAATATCTGTTGTGTACATCGACTGATTCCTTCAACTAACTGTTGGACATCTTTAATTGTATGAAAAGGGCCAAATGAAATGCGTACTGTGCCACCTTGTTGGGTCGTGCCCATCGTGTTATGGGCAAATGGAGCGCAGTGCAATCCGGCACGGACGCATACGCCGCATTCCTCTTCAAGGGAGTTCGCAAACTGATGTGGGTCTACCTCAGTTCGCAAGCTAAATACGCCGCAACGATTACTATATGTTTGTGGTCCTATGATTGAAACGCTTTCAATTGTTTTGATACCTTCAATGAATGCTTGACTTACTGCTTGCTCTTGCTCATGCAGCGAATACACGCCTTTGAACTGAATCCACTTGACGCCAGCAAGCAACCCAGCGATGCCAATCATGTTGTGCGAACCAGATTCATAATAGTCAGGCAGGGTAGTTGGTTGAGTTGGCAATTCACTTGCGCTTCCAGTTCCGCCATATCGAGAAGGATTGACGATTTTCTCTAACCCAGATTTCATCAGTAAACCGCCCGTGCCAAGTGGTCCAAGCAACCCCTTGTGCCCAGGAAAAGCGAGCAAATCAATATTCATTGCTTGCACATTAATTGGAACATGCCCCATTGTTTGTGCCGCATCAACTAAGAATGGAATCTCAGCACTAATTTCGCCAATGGCATGTAAATCTTGCAATGTGCCGGTGACATTAGAACCATGTGCGACTGCAATGAGTTTTGTCTCCGGTGTAATTGCGTGTTGAATATTAACTGGATTGACGAGTCCTGTTTCTGGATCTGCATCAACAATCGTAAACGTGATGCCGTACTCCTTCAGCATGTGAAAAGGTCTCAGTACGGAATTGTGTGCCATTGACGTAGTCACAAAATGACAGGGTTCTTGATTTGTTAAACAGTGTGACGCAATGCCAAAGATTGCGAGGTTGAGTGCATCGGTGCAATTACACATGAAGATGCACTCGTAATTTGTCGCATGAACTAACTCACACAAAGCGTCTCTACACTCGTCGAGAATCGCAGCGCCTTTTTGAGCTTGTTTGTATGCGCCACGGCCAGGACTTGCGCCGCAATGCTCCTGATATGAAACCATTGCTTCGACAACTTCATCTGGTTTAGGGAATGAAGTGGCTGCATTGTCAAAGTAGTTTTGCATTTCTTTAGACAGTCAGTGGCTCGAATGGCAAGTCGTGTGCTTCAGCAACCGGCTTGTTGGTCAGCGTGCCTCTGTTGGTATTGATTGCGTTT
Source organism: Planctomycetota bacterium (assembly GCA_036338245.1). Lineage (GTDB taxonomy): Bacteria > Planctomycetota > Phycisphaerae > Phycisphaerales > SM1A02. Next base: position 1,723 of record JAYZCQ010000085.1, on the reverse strand, counting down.
GCAAAGTGATGGTCAACACTTGCAAGTTTATCTGCATTTGACGAGGCAAGTTTGCGTACCCATGGCATCGTCGCATTTGTCAGTGCTTGGGTTGATGTCCGCGCGACTGCGCCTGGCATATTGCCTACGCAGTAGTGAACAACATCGTTGACGGTGTAGATTGGATTAGAGTGTGTTGTCACTTTAGCGGTTTCAACACAGCCGCCTTGGTCAATCGCAACGTCAACAATCACTGAGCCAGGATTCATGAATTCTAGGTCTTTCTCACTCACAAGACTTGGCGCTTTTGCGCCAGGAATGAGTACAGCGCCTATGACTAAATCAGCCCACGAGAGATGTTCACGAATCGCTTCAGGGTCTGAGAAGATTGTCCTGCAATTTGATGGCATCCATTCATCGAGATGCCTCATGCGGTCAATGTTAATGTCCATGATTACGACGTCAGCACCCATGCCTGCTGAAACGCGTGCAGCACAAGTTCCAACAACACCGCCGCCTAGAACCAACACTCGTCCAACGTCTACGCCTGGCACGCCGCCAAGTAAAATGCCACGGCCACCTTGTGGACGCTCTAAATATTTTGCGCCTTCTTGAATTGAAAGTTTGCCTGCGATTTCACTCATTGGTGTGAGCAATGGTAAAGTGCCATGGTCATCCGTCAACGTTTCGTAAGCAACTGAAATGCAACCACGCTCTAAGCAGCCCAGCGTAAGGTCTTTGTCAGCTGCGAAATGGAAGTAAGTGAAGACAGTCTGTCCATTTTTAATCAAGGCGACCTCTTGGGGTTGAGGTTCTTTGACTTTCACAATCATGTCTGCAACAGCCCATATATCTTCAGCAGTTGGCAAGATTGTTGCCCCAGCTGTTTCGTACATCGCGTCGTCATATCCACAACCCATTCCAGCGCCCGCTTGAATGTAGACATCATGTCCATCCTTGGTGAGTATTTCAGCACCAACGGGGCGTAAGCCAACACGATATTCATCTTTTTTGACTTCAGTAGGGACACCGACGATTGTCATGAATAGACTCCTTCTTTCTCTAGGATTGTGACATGATATCGCATTCCGAGAAAACAAAACAGGGAGTGCCCATCATTTGGTACACTCGCACACCCTAGGACCATTTATGGTCTCATTTGAGAGGAATTTATGAAGTCGAAACAATCAATTATCTGTTTTTGCATCTTACTGATTGGTTCATCAAATCTGTTTGCTGGACCACGTGAAGACGTCATTAAAGAACTAAACCAGTCTTCCTCTGTTGCGAGTAGTGATGGCGCGAGTTCTTGGAAACAGTTTTTCGAAGCGTGTATTGAGATTACGCCACCACCAGTTGCTATGAGTGGCACATTTAACATGAGCACGATTTGGCCAGGCATGAGCTCATGGGAAGAAGCCTCAACTTGGGCAGCTGAAAACGAACACATTGAAGTCGCTTTTGCGGAAGCAGCAAAGCGAGCAATCATCGGACTTCCTTACGGTAGTGAACACGTTCCATCAAACTTCCGAGATGCTGGTGTGTACGCAGAAATCGGAGTCGATGACAGATTGCACGCGTTTGATTTTGCGTATATCGAAATGGTTGAACTTGCGTGTCTTTGTGCTACAGCAGAAATGTATCGCTTGTTTGAAAACGGCGAATACGACAGGGCGATTCAACTCATGATTTCTGAATTCATCGTCCTTCGAAAGTTCTGTGATAGAGAGTTCTTAAAAGAACA
>JAYZCQ010000084.1:0-8002 GCA_036338245.1 Planctomycetota bacterium | reverse complement strand
CACAAGCTATCAACATTCCTTTTGGGCAACTCAAAAACCAAATGTGGCAACTTGATGACGCCAACATCATTATTATTGCTGGTGAGACCTATAACGATGCAGTCGCATTAGCGATGTCAAAAACGCTGATTGAGTATGGTTTTAAGGACGTCCGCACGTTAAGAGGGGGTCTAACCGGCTGGGAAGATGCTGGAAAACCCATTTCTACCAATCAATAACCCCTATTTTTTCTTGCCGAACAGGCGTTCGGGGAGTATCCTTGTGCACTGGTGGAACGGTAAATGTACGCACTTAGCGAAGGATATGGGCAACCTGACCACACGAATTGACGAATATTCATCAATGAAGTCAGCAAGCGTGCTGGCATAAGACTTTCTTTAAGGAGAATGAGACAAGATGATTTCAAGAACACTACTCATCGGCTCAATTACTGGACTCTGCATGGTTGGGGCTGACTCAATGTTAACGCACCCAAGCAAAGCAAAACAAAATTTCCAACCTGTTGCGAACACTGGTGAAGATCATGTGTTTATGCAAGCAGGCGATGTTGAACTTTCAAATGAGCTTGTTGTTAATGGTCTTGCAAGACCTGTTCAAGTCTGCTCAGTTCCAGGTGATTATGACCGAATCTTTATTGTCGAGCAGCGTTCAGGTAGCACAGGTCGCGTACGCATTTTCAATCTTGACTCAGGTCAAATGAATTCAACAGCGTACCTGACGCAATCTGTGAGTACAAGTTCAGAACAAGGTCTACTTGGCATGGCCTTCCACCCAAACTACGACCAGAACGGTTACGTTTACATTAACTACACCGCATCTAATGGTAGTACGGTGATTAAACGATTCACTGTTTCTTCAAGCAATCCAGATATTGTTGATTCAAGTTCTGGCTATACCATCATGACAATCAGTCAACCATATACAAATCACAACGGTGGATGGCTTGGATTTGGACCTGACGGCTACCTCTATATTTCAACTGGTGACGGCGGCTCTGGTGGTGATCCTGGCAACCGTTCGCAAGACATCACTAATCAACTTCTCGGCAAGATGCTCAGAATCGATGTTGATGGTGGTTCCCCATATGGAATTCCATCTGACAATCCATTCGTTGGCGTCACTGGCGACGATGAAATTTGGTCATATGGACTAAGAAATGCATGGCGATGTTCATTCGACCGTGAAACTGGCGATCTCTGGATGGCAGATGTTGGTCAAAATGCGTGGGAAGAAGTTTCTGTTCAACCCGCAAGTAGTCAAGGGGGTGAAAATTGGGGCTGGCGATGTTATGAAGGCGATCACTCCTACAATACTAGCGGTTGTCCATCATCATCCACAATGGAATTCCCTGTTTGGGAGTACTCCCAAAGTTATGGTTGTTCAGTCACTGGTGGACATGTCTACCGAGGTGAAGCAATGCCTGCACTCCATGGAACATACTTCTTCAGTGACTATTGCACAAGCAAGATGTGGACCATGAAATGGGACGGCACCAACGTATATGACTACGAAGATCGAACAAGCGAAATCGGAAGCGGCATTAGCAGTGTATCTGGCTTCGGCGAAGATGCAGCTGGTGAAATTTATGTCTGCGACCTTGGCGGTGAAGTTTGGAAAATCATTCCTGCTCCTGTGCCGGGTGCATGCTGCATCGGTACAACCTCATGTATCAATATCCCAGAATCCAATTGTAACGCTGGTGGCGGAACATGGATGGGTGAAGGAACGACATGTGCTGGTGGCGCTTGTGATGAGCCTGATTGCCCAACTGACGTCAATGGCGACGGTAGTACAAATGTCACTGATATTCTCGCAATGATTGCTGACTGGGGCGCTTGCTCCGGTTGCGATACAGATGTCAATGATGATGGCTACGTCAACGTCACAGACCTCCTAGAAGCAATTGGTGCTTGGGGAGCCTGCGAATAACTCAACGATTCGCTGCAATTTGATATAATTCTCGGTCGCGATTCACCTGAGTCGCGACCGAGTTTCTTTTGAGACTAAAAAGGGCTGGTAGCTCAGCTGGTTAGAGCGCACCCCTGATAAGGGTGAGGTCGGTGGTTCGAGTCCACTTCGGCCCATTAAAAAAGAGTTCAAGCGAATGTTTGAACTCTTTTTTTAATTCAATATAAAACTTTACTTAAGCAAGCTCTGGGAACGTCGTCTTCACTGTTGCAACAAGGTCTGCAACATGTGATGCCGATTCGTCCATTAGTGCTTGCTCTGATTCGTCAAGGTTAATTTCAACAACACGTTCAACACCGTTCTTGCCAAGGACTGCAGGAACACCAACAAACAAGCCATCAATGCCATATTGACCATCGCAGAAGGCCGCACATGGAAGAATTCGTTTTTTGTCTTTGATAATCGCTTCAGCCATTTGGACGCTTCCGCTTGCTGGTGCATAGTAAGCGGATGTACCCATGAGTTTGACGATTTCACCACCTCCAACTTTTGCTCGCTCAACACATGCGTTAATCGTTTCTTCTGAAAGAAGTTGCGAAACTGGAATGCCGTGGACAGATGTGTACCGTGGTAGTGGAACCATGTCATCGCCGTGACCACCTAAAAGCAGTGCTTGAATGTCTTCGATGGAGACATCGAGTTCCATCGCGAGAAATGCTCTAAAACGTGCAACATCAAGACAACCCGCTTGACCCACAATGCGGTTGGTTGGGAAACCGGTTGCTTTCCATGCGGTGTACACCATTGCGTCAAGTGGATTAGATACTAGAATCACAACTGCATCTGGTGCAGCGTTTGCGATTTGCTCTGAAACTGACTTGACGATTTTGACGTTGGTTGCGATGAGATCATCCCTACTCATTCCTGGCTTTCTTGGAATGCCCGCAGTCACAATCACTACATCACTACCTTCGACATCTTTGTAATCAGCCGTTCCAATGATATTTGCGTCAAAACGTTCCATTGGACTCGCGCAGAACAAGTCAAGTGCTTTGCCTTGTGCAACACCCACTGCTTCTGGAATGTCAACAAGGACAACATCGCCAAGTTCTTTTGAAGCTGCCCAGACGGCACATGATGCTCCAACGTTTCCTGCGCCAATGACACTGATTTTTGCTCTACGCATTATGGGTAAACACCTTATTTTGGAGTAAAGAGTTGAAAACGACGCATTCTACACGATTCCGCCACTAATGATATTTTGTATGTACGCTACGCACATGCTTAAACAAATCATTATTGGCGGAATCGTTGGCGGAATAACCCTCTTTGCATGGGGTTTCATTTCTTGGACCGTCCTTACATGGCACTTCGACACCATCAAGCAAGATGAGGGTGTTCACGCAGTCGTTGCGAATGTCACTGATCACTTGCCAGAGGCTGGTGTCTATTTCTATCCTCCAATGACTGAAGCCCATCGATCTGGAGAGGGTGGCGCTGAAGCATGGGCTGAACTTCACAGAAGTGGTCCCCATGGCTACGTCGTCGTTCAGCCCAATGGAAGCGAACCAACATCGCTAATCACACTCGCAAAAGGTTTTGTCGCGGATATGGTCGCAGCGATGATGGCTTCACTCCTACTTATTGCAGCGCTGCCATCGCTTAGGAACTACCGCGCAAAAGTGGTCTTCGTCGCTTCACTTGGCGTGTTTGCGATTCTCTCTGGCTACATTGTTGATGGCATCTTTCATGACTTGCCAGTTCGTTACACAGTAGGACTTGCAACAGATACTGCAATTGCATGGACCCTTGCCGGGCTTGCAATTGCCGCGGTTGTTAAATAGCGAGACTAGTACTGAAGTATTAATCTTGCTCCGCAAGCATGCTCATCATATCTACGCAACGCTTTGAGTAACCCGCTTCGTTGTCGTACCAACTGACGACTTTGAAGAATGTATCGCTCAATCCAATGCCTGCTTCAGCGTCATAGATACTACTTCGCGTATCACCAATAAAGTCTGCACTCACAAGTGGTTCGTTAGTGTATCCAAGGACACCTTCCATTGAGCTGCTTGCTGCTTCCTCCATTGCTGCACAAATCGTTGCGTAATCAGTTGACTTGCTCGTGCGGACAGTAAGGTCAACTACTGAAACGTCAGCAGTTGGCACTCGCATCGCCATGCCTGTTAACTTGCCTTGAAGTTGTGGCAAGCAAAGTCCAACTGCTTTGGCAGCGCCAGTGCTTGCAGGAATGATATTCATGTATGCATTTCGACCACCGCGAAAGTCTTTTTGCGTTGGACCATCTTGTGTTGGCTGGGTTGCGGTTGCTGCATGAATCGTTGTCATGAGTCCTTCTTCTAAACCGAAGTTATCGTCAATGACTTTTGCGATTGGCGCGAGGCAGTTTGTTGTGCATGATGCGTTTGAAAGCACTGTGTGTTTTGCTGGGTCATACTGGTCGTGGTTTACCTTGTAAACAAAGGTTGGAACTTCATCAGGTGTTTTTGTAGGTGCTGAAATGAGCACTCGCTTTGCGCCACCTTCAAGGTGTTTGCTAGCGCCCGTTGCATCTGTAAAGAGGCCGGTTGATTCAAGCACATAATCGACCCCAAGGTCGGCCCAAGGAAGTTGCGCTGGATCACGCTCGCTTAAGCACTTGGTAGTCTTTCCATCAATTTCAAATCCTTCATCTGTAACGTTTACCTTCTTTGAAAACGTGCCATGCATCGTGTCGTATTGAAGAAGGTACCCAAGGTTGTTTGACGGAACGAGATCATTGATAGCGACGATTTCAAAATCACCGCTAAGTGTTGCTGCTCTGTAGACGAGTCGTCCAATTCGACCAAAACCGTTAATGCCAATGCGAATAGTCATGATGTTTCCTTTGTTTCTTTGCTTCTCGCAATCCAGAGTGTATCTTCTACGCCTTCATTCTTGTTCGCAAGCCGCGCGAGCGCAAAGAGAAGATCACTGAGTCGATTAATCAATATAAGCACGTGTGTTGAACAGCCACCTTGGCTATGCAGCGACACAATGCTGCGTTCAGCACGTCTACAGACTGCTCGTGCGAGGTGAAGCGATGCGGCTCTCGCGCTTCCGCCTGGCAGCACAAACGCGTTTAACCTTTCATTTTGCGAATCAACTTTGTCAATCCACGCTTCAAGTGATGTGATGTCACCGCTATCGATTCGGCGAACGTGTTCATTGTCGACTGGGGTTGCAAGGTCTGCGCCCACATCAAAGAGAAGTGACTGAAGTGGATTGAGCGACTCATCGTGCACGCAACCAATCGCCGCGTTTGTTTCATCAACATCACCAACCGCGTGCATGCGCACATCGTTCTTTAAAATTCTGCCGCCCCCAAACAGTCCAGTGCTTCCATCGTCACCTGTTTTTGTGTACAGGGGCATGCGTCTTATTCGAGTGCGGCTGCACCAGAGATGATTTCAGTGAGTTCCGTTGTAATCTGCGCTTGACGAGCTCTGTTGTAATCGCGGCGCAAATCCTTACCAAGATCGTTGGCGTTTTCAGTTGCTGCTTTCATTGCAATCATACGCATGATATTTTCACTCACGACTGCATCATTGAACACTTGGAAAAGTGTGGTTTTAACACTTCGTGGAAGTAGATCGTCAAGAATTTCACCCGCTGATGGAGAGAACTCATAGTTTGCTGATGCGCCGTCTTTAGACGCATCGGCTTGCGTATCTTCTGATGCAAGTGGCAAGAGTTGAATCGTTTCTGGAATTTGGCGCGCGTTTGATTCAAATCGCATGTAAGTCAAGCGAACTGCATCCCATTTGCCTTCAGCAAACTCTTCCATGTATCTGTCAGCGATGCGAGCAACATCTTCAAAGGCTGGCTTATCACCAACTGCAAGTTGATTGAGTGGTTCCATTTTTTGGAACTTAAAAAAGGCGTTTGATTTTTTGCCTGCCGTTTCGACTGAAACTTCAACACCTTCTTGCGTCTTTGAGCGGATGTGTTGCATTGCAGTTTTAAAAACGTTGCCGTTATAGGCACCGCAAAGTCCGCGGTCAGATGAGATGACCAGAAGGAGTTCCTTCTTTGTGTCACCCTTTGCGCTAAAGAGCGGCGAATCGTATTCACCAGCCGCACCAGAAACTTCACCGACAAGTCGGCGAATGGCATCTGTGTACGGTCGTGAGTCACGAGCACGAGCAAGTGCTGCAGTGAATTTTGCCGTTGCAATCATCTGCATCGTTTTGGTGATGCGAGCGATTGTGCCAACCGCCGTCATTCTTTTTCTAATCGCGCGAATTTGTGCCATAAGGAGGGGAATTGTAGCAGAAAATGCGTGATTTAGAGGGTCAAGCCATCGTAGGCAAGTCGTATTACCTCGGGCAGTTCCTCTTCTAGCTTTGCATGTGAAATATCGTGCGTCATGTGGATGAAATAGGTAGATTCTGCCTCCACATCCGTTGCGATCCTGAGGGCTTGGTCGAGGTTCAAGTGAGTAGGGTGATGCCTAAACCTGAGCATGTCAAGAATGAGGGTCTGAAGTGAGCCAATCTGCATCATCGTTTCAGGAGGAATGGTTGAGACATCCGTCAGATACCCAATGCCAGTGCGATTTCCGCATGCTGATGGCGGGGGCGTTTCTTCGCCGAGTTCAGGGTCAATAATAAATCCGAGAATCGGAAGTCTGCCATGAAACAGTCTCACTGGCGTAATCCACAATCCAAACAAGCAGAGCGGTTGATTTGGTTGAAGTTCATTTGGAATGAGATTTGCGACAAACGAGTCATTTACATTTTTGTTTGACTCAAAAACGTGATTGAAGACCCTGTGTAAGTGTTGAAGCGTTTCTTGTTCAGCGTAGATGTCAATCGCTTGGTTCATCACCATGTTGAACCTGCGGACTTCATCAAGTCCAAAAGTGTGGTCAACATGTTGATGCGTAAACAAAATTGCGTCGCATCTCTTAAGTTTTTCTCTAAGAACTTGTTGCCTAAGGTCAGGCGAAGTGTCAATCAAAATGACCCTATCAACACCACACTCATCAGTAAACCGAATGCATGCGCTGCATCGTAGTCTTTTATCTCTTGGGTCATCGCTTGTGCACACATCGCAATCACATGCAATCACAGGGACGCCGGCTGACGTTCCTGTCCCAAGAAATGTAAAACTAAAATTTTCAACTGCCATCAGAAACGCCCGTCATGCGAATGAGCGGACCAACCGTTAAGCCTTGCAGAAGTAAACTCAGTAACACAACGCCGAATGCAACTGGAACGAGCATGCGTTGCACTTCACCATCCGGCAATCCAAGTACAAGGGCAAGTGGAATAGACCCTTTAAGTCCAGACCAAAAGATGACGTGCTTCCAGCCTTTGTGCCACCCTTTACCAGCAGTAAGTGAGATTGGATACACAAGAAGCCCGCGGGCGAGCAGGATTGCGCCAAATGCTGCGAGCGACGAGAGGATGACTGTGCTGTTTAAGAGTGCGTCAATGCCACCGATGGCTTGCAATTCAAAACCAATAAGCAAGAAGACAATTGAGTTCACAATAAAATCGATAGATTCCCAAAACGTATTAATTGTGTTTACGGTCGACTCACTCATCGCGAGACGCGTTCCATAATTTCCAATGATGAGTCCTGCAACAACAACAGCGATCACGCCTGATGCGTGGTACTGCTCAGCAACAATAAATGAACCCCACGCAAGCACAATCGTGATGCCGTTTTCAAGCACGTGATCGTTAAGTTTTCGCAAAAGCCAAAATGAAATGAGTCCAAAGCCAAGACCAAACACAACGCCAAGCCCAACAACTCTTACAAACTCAGTCAAGCCGCTTGCAATTGAAATGGCGTGTTCGCCATCACCAGAAGTAAAGACTGCGGACAATAAAATGAGGAAGAGGACTACGCCTGTTCCGTCATTAAACAAACTTTCACCCTCGATGATTGTTTTCAGTCGCTCGGGTGCCTTTGCCGCTTTGAGTGTTGCCATCACTGAAATGGGATCGGTTGGAGCAAGCATCGCGCCAAACAAGAACGCAACGAGCAAACTGCAACCAAGAATGGGTTGAACGGCAAACGCAACAATTGCAGATGAGATGAGCAC
>JAYZCQ010000083.1:0-4646 GCA_036338245.1 Planctomycetota bacterium | reverse complement strand
GTTCTGCGTACAACACATCAAGCGTTTGTGGAGGAGAAACTATGACTGACGCTTGGTTATCTATGCCATACGCATCTTCACCAGATATCTTTACCGAAACAACTCCACCATGAGGAAGTGAAAATGGCATGAACACGACGTTCGTCGGTGCTGCATTGTTATCTATGTAGCTTGGAAACACTTCTACTTGCGTAACATTGGTTGGGACCTCTTCGACAAACAGAGTCACATCAATGACAACACTTTCTTTCCCACTGTTCACAAGTGACAAGAATGTTTGGATCTCATCACTAGACTCGTTTAGGCGGCTGACAGATAAATTGTAGATGCCGACATTCGATGTCTGGGCTGAACCGATTGCGTGATACACAATCGTTTCTCCGCGTTGCAAAGCAGCTTCCGACAATCCCTCAATTCTTCCATCACTGAAAAGTTCTAACTGCGCAGATTCTGACGCCGACATTCCCGCCTTTTCGGGGTTAGTGTTGGTTGTATACGCCCTTGCGAGCGTAAGCGCTTCTGAAGCGTCAGACTGCCCGTGAGTTGGTTCAATCGATTCAATTGCTTGAACGAGTTGTTGTTTGGAATCTGAAAATGGAGAAACAACAACCGCAGAATCTGAAAAAGAAATGACCATCGTTCTACCGCCATCGCCAGCAAACAAACCCCCGCCGTGCAAGGTTGTCACAAGTTCAATTGCTTGTTCTTTTGCAACATCCAATCTTGTTTTGCTATCAAAGTCCTTCGTTAACATTGAAGATGAAGTGTCAATAAGGACAACGTGATTACCCTCTTTGGGAGCCGCACCTTTGATCTGCGGTTGCATGATTGCAAGAATGACTAGGATTAACGCAAGCAATTGAAGCAACAAGAGCGAACTCGGTCTTAATCTTTGAAAGGGTGTATTCGCGTGTAAGTCTTCAATAGATTGTCGCCAAAGCATTGTCGAGGGAATCTTTAAGGTCCGCCTTCTCAATCTAAGAAAATACAGAAGCAACAGCACTGGAACTGTGATAGCTGCAAATAATAAACCCGTTGTTGGTGTAATCCAGTTCAACGCAGAAGCCCCCTATTGCGAAGGTATTCAACGAGTAAGAGTTCGATATCAATATCAGATGAAACCCGAACGTTTCCAGCACCGATTCGCGTGCATTGCAATCTAACTTCATCACAAAATGAGAGTAAGTTTGATTGGTACTGCTCTATGAGTGGCGTAGTCACAGTGACTTCACAAACTTCATTTGATTCAGCATTGACAAGTTTCAAATCCCCTTCCATTCCACACTCTAATGGATGCAGTTCCTCCGGCGAGAGTACTTGAATGACAAACACATCCCACCCGCTTCCAACTAGATACTGAAGCCCTTTCTTCATTCCTTCTGGTTCTAAACAATCGCTAATGAGTACCAAAACGCCTCGTCCCTGCCTTGAAGTTGATATGAACTTGCACGCTTCACTTAACTCGGTTGTCCCGGATGGCACAAGGTTCAACAGCCATTCACCAACATCGCGAGTTCGCTTCTTGCCCCGCAAACCTTGCCGTCTTTCAACTTTTCCATCGTTAAATGAAAACAATGAAAGGCGATTGTGACTGCTTAAGGCGATATACCCAAGCGACATTGCAAGTCGCCTTGCAAAGTCAAACTTGTTTGGATTTCCGTATTCCATTGACTGACTTGTATCAATGGCAATTCCTAGATTAAGTTCTTCTTCCTCAAGGAATATTTTCATAAACAACTTGTCTAATCGAGCGTACACATTCCAATCGATAAAACGAATGTCATCGCCGGCCGTGTACTGCCTGTAATCAGCAAATTCAACACTGATTCCACGGCGTTTAGAACGGCGTTCGCCTTGAATTTTGCCTGAGAAAATCTTGCGAGCAACAATATCCAATCGATCAAGCGATGACATTAACTGTGAACCAAGTAGTTCGTCTACTTTTACAGGTCTAGGATGTGCTGTTGAGCCAAAACTACTCATCCCAGTCGTCCTTATACACTTCAATTTCAGAAATCAAACGCTCAACAATGCTTTGTTCTGAAACAAATGAAGTTTGAGCTTCAAACGTTCTTGTCATTCGGTGTTGAATTGCTGAAACTGCGACTTTATTGATGTCATCTATTGATACTGCGTAACGACCGTTAATGACGGCAACAACTTTTGCACTTGAAACGATTGCTTGCGAAGCTCTCGGCGATACCCCAATCTGGATTTTGTCTTGAATCCATTGAGGCGCATATTCAGAATCGGCATGTGTCGCAAGAATCAAACGCGCCACGTAATCTTGTACATGACCGCTAATGGTTATTTTTTTCAAAAATGCTTGAGCGTTCTTCACAAACTCTGCATCAATCACAGTTTTTGCTTGTGAAACACTATCTGATGTTGTTCGATTGAGAATTTCATTTAGTTCTTCCTGATTAGAGTGTTTCACATTGATTTTAAACATGAACCTGTCAAGTTGAGCTTCTGGAAGAGGATACGTTCCCTCTTGCTCAATAGGGTTTTGCGTTGCCATTACAAAAAATGGCGAGGGCAATGCATGAGTCACACCATCAATGGACACCGAACGTTCTTGCATGGCTTCAAGAAGCGCTGACTGGCATTTTGGAGTTGCGCGGTTAATCTCGTCCGCCAGAAGCAATTGACAAAAAACCGGCCCTTCTTCAAATCGAAACTCACGCTTCCCTGTTGACTCATGTTCGTCAACAATCGTCGTACCGACAACATCTGCAGGCATGAGGTCTGCAGTGCATTGAATTCTTGAATGAGACAGTTTTAGCGTGTTGCTAAGCGTTTCAACTAGAAGTGTTTTGCCTAAACCTGGCGGGCCCTCAAGCAATACGTGCCCATCAGCAAAGATGGCAACGAGAACTAAGTCAATGACTGAAGCGTTGCCTACAATTACGCTGTTTAACTCCTGCTTAAGTTGCTTAAATGCATCACGAAAGATTTGGCAACTCTCTTTGACATCTGAAACAGAGTTGTATTCAACAGGCATTTGATTATTCATCATCAGACTCCATTGAACGTTTCTTTTTCAGCAGTTGTGCAAGGCTCTCAGTCTGTTCAGGCTCTTTAGGTTGCTCTTTCTCTTTTTGAATGACATTGTCTTTTGCAGGAACAATATGAACCTTCCTTTTACGCGAACTTGATTTGTGAACTCGCTTCAAGGCTTCAACTGAAGATTGACTCGCCTGTTCAACAGGAACAAACATCGATTGCACGCTTTCCTTGTCTATCCACAATCTTCGCACTGCAACATCAAGAATCAAGATACTTGCCGCGAGCATTGCGAGTAAATCCCAGACTGATGTTGGACTCTCAGGCATTGTCAATCCTGTGTCGTTAAAGAGAGACTCAAGATCTAGATCGTCGGGGGAGAGAACGCGTCCACCAGTTTTACGTGCGACTTCTTGTAACAAAATCGTATTGTGCTGGGTTGTTGCAAATTCTTTATCAAATGGCATCGTCACAGCAGCAGGAACTCTGCTGACAATGTCACCCTCTTGATTTTGGAAGACTACATTCACCAACCAAGCGCCCTGTTCATCCACTATAAACTCAGTGTTATAACGCCCCGGCGCATGTTGTTGTAAATCGATGGTTTCAGAATGACCGCTTGGGCTCACTAAGACTGCCTTTGCACGCATGAAGTTGAGATATCCCGAATCTCCTTCAAGCAGTTCAATGTCAATCCGTCCAACATCTCCTTCAATGGTGCTTGTGACGAGCGAATTTGGTGGATTTGAACTTCGCATAGTGAATCGCACACTTCGTTCCCAGAAACTCTGGTAACCGCTCCAGCCAAGCCAGGGCGTTGCCCAACGTTCGCCTAAATCACTTGTAAAGGCAACACTCTTCCCAAGCCCATAGTTCCACCATGCAAGTAGTGGGTCATCTGCGTCTTTAACAGGAATCAACCAAGGTGTTTGGGCAAGCCCGCTCTTCTTCCCTGTCACGACGTAGCCTGTAACAAGTGGAACTGCATCAATGCCAGTCACTGGACCACTCATCGATTGCGTCTGTGCTGCAACAAATTCTTGACCTTCTTGCAAAAGTGAACGCGAATTCATTTGAGCTTCTTTGATAAATATGTTTGGTAACTTTGAAGGATCATTGACCATGTAAAAACGACCGCCAGTTACAGTTGCAATGCCCTTCATTTTCTGCAAATCCATTGCAGAGCCATGCCCGCCTACCATCACAGCGGAAACAGTCACTCCTCCCTCTTGGTAGCTTTGAAGCAATTCCTGTGAAGGTCCGATGGGGTCGCCATCACTAATGATTATGACATGTCTTTGCGCAGCATCTACACTCAATAATCCTTCGAGCGCTAACTCCATTGCCGAACTAAAGTCCTGCATATCGCCAAAGACAAGGCTTTTTACAGCATTGTGTGCTTCGGTTTTATCTCCTGCCAACTGCAACGGCAGCCTCCACCCAGAATTGTTTCTTGTGTTTGGACCGCCATTCCAGTCATATTCGATGATGCCTAGGTAATCAAACTCACTTAATGAATCGACAGCAGCTGATGCCATTTGCTGCCCCCAGTAGTTCCCTTTTGGCATTTCACAAGAGTGCATGATGAGCGCTAAAGCACCTCGTGGTAACTCCCGCTTTTGGGGTGGTTCACAATGCAG
>JAYZCQ010000082.1:0-14530 GCA_036338245.1 Planctomycetota bacterium | reverse complement strand
CTCAGTTCCCCTCCCGCTGTTGAGGTTGCCTGGGCTTCAGTTAAATCAGAGTACTCTTGAATAGAAACACTTCCATCGATTGTGCAAAACACACCAACTCGTTCTTCAGGCTTTGTTTTTGGCACGCATTTGCTCGACACTTCCTGTGAAGAGGCCTCATCGGTCGCGTGCATTGCTAAGAAGACTGGATCAACGACTCTAGCAAGCGGATTGTCAACTTGAATGTACGAAAGAAACTGAATACCACGCCTTTCCATTTCAGCAAGTGCACCGCTCTGTTGTAAACCTGAAACCATTCCACCATGACCATCAGGATTCATAACAATGGATGACTTCGATTGCAAAATCAATTTTCCCTTCTCGTCAAGTGTTGGGACTTGCCTTTGCTCAAAAACGAAAATGTCTGTTCTATCTAAACCAAAACAGTTGTTATCGAGTAAAAATGATTTTGTCAGTTCTGAGTTTGAAACACTCGTCATGATGTACCAAGGGATTGTGACACCGTAGCGTTCCTGAGCGTACACAATTTGTTCTGCAATCAATTGGAACAGCGACTTGCCAGAAAGTGGCGTTGCGGGATACGTACCTTTTGGCCCGCTCCAACCTAAGCGAGTTCCATCACCACCGGCAACAGTGAGCACACCGAGTTCGCCTCTGCGGATAATCTCTTCGCCAACTGCTTGATGGTGTTTGCACTCACACCGCTCATAAACTTCACAAGGCGAAATGTCTTGTGTCATCTCCTCTGTTTGATGGAGCAATGCAGAAAACTCGTCAAGCAATTCCATGTCAATCGACTCAAGTTGAGTAGTCAATGAAGCTTGCTCATTTACAGGTAACTCATCCCAGAACTTGAGAACATGAATTTGGTCACGCTCTTGTAATTGTTTGTAAAGATTGCTCTGTTTGTCAATCAAAACGACGGTGTTTCCGGGTCGGTCCAGCCGTCTGGTAAGTGCCTTACAATTTTCCCGGTTTGCAGATAGATGACTTGTTCACAAATGTTTGTGCAGTAGTCAGCAATTCGTTCTAACTTTCGCGTCACAGTCAGTAAGTCAAACGCAATGAGCGGATCAAGCAAGCCATTACTTGTACGCCGCTGCACATCAAGCACGATTTCTTTTCTAAACCGATTCACTGTGTCATCAAATGACAACACGCGAACTGCAAGTTCAGTGTCACTCTCAGCAAGCGCTGCATTCGTGTCTCGAACCATGCCAACTACGCTATTTGCCATCACTCTAAATGTCGGCGGCGCACTTGCACTGAGATGTTCTTGCTTCGCAGAAGACTCTGCAATTCCAGCAGCACAATCTGCAATGCGTTCAAGTTCGTTATTCACTTTGACAATAGTCAACACGCTGCGAATTGCATGTTCATCAGTCGCCCCGATTCGTAAAAGCTCAATACACGCTCGTTCAATTTCAACATCAACGCGGTCGATGACTTCATCTTGGTCGACAACAAGTTGGGCGGTTTGCGTGTCGCCCTCAAAACTCGATTCAACTGCCTTGAGTAGTTGGTCTGAAACCCTAGCGCCCTGAGTGTTCAGGTCGGCTTGAAGTTGTGCTAGTTTTCGTTCAAACTCTGACATTGTTTTTATGCTCTCAAACGCAATTCGTCTTGTGGAAGTATACTCGCGACTTTGTACACTGTACGGGGGAAATAAGGTGCTTTTCATGACCAAACTGTGTGTCAATATCGACCATATCGCAACTGTTCGCCAAGCCAGGCGAACAATCGAGCCGTGCCCCCTTCAGGGCGCGCTCGCTGCCATTAGAGGCGGTGCGGATGGTATTACTTTGCATCTCAGGGAAGACAGGCGGCACATTCAAGATAACGACGTGTTTGCAATCAACGAAGAGATCGATGTCCCACTCAACTTTGAAATGGCGGCGACGCCGGAAATGGTCCGGTTTGCTACTCAAGCCAAACCCGCAATGGCGATGATTGTCCCAGAGGGTCGCCATGAAATCACAACTGAGGGTGGACTCGACGTGCTCAGCGAGAAAGACCATCTAACGCAGGTCGTTGATGGGATTTCGAGCGAAGGCATTCCCGTCAGCGCCTTCGTAGATGCTGATGAAACGCAAATTAAGGCAGCAAAGGCATGCGGTTTCACAATCTGCGAAATCCATACAGGACCGTTTGCCGAAGCGGTCATCCATCACAAACTCGATTTGAATCACCCCGATGTGATTCTTGAGAAAAACCGCGTTGAAAAAGCGGTACGATTTGTTCACGAAATTGGGCTGCAATGTAATGCAGGACACGGCTTAACCCACCATAATGTGCACTTGATTGCCTCGATCAAAGGGATTGCTGAACTACACATTGGGCACTCCATCGTGAGCCGCGCCGTAATGGTCGGAATGCAGGCATCAGTTGAAGAGATGAAAACGCAAATCAAGGATGCAGTATGACTGACCCCCAACCAACTGAGTATTCAATCACAAACTTGCCATACAAAATTGCAGTGCTCTGCTATCTGTATGACAAGGACAACAGGCTACTACTGATTCATCGAAACAAAGAACCCAACAATGGATGCTATTCGCCCATCGGTGGAAAACTAGAAGCCGCCCGAGGCGAAAGTCCGCACGCGTGTGCAGTCCGTGAGATTGAAGAAGAAGCAGGCGTCGTTGTAGACGCCAGTGAGGTTCGGCTCTTTGGGATGCTCTCTGAATCTGCATATGAAGGCGAAACCCACTGGCTACTTTTTGCTTTTGAAGTCACTCGGCATGTTGAACCAAGTGAAGTGGAAAAGATGGACATGGACGAGGGCGTCCTTGAATGGGTACACGTTGATGAAGTAGAAAGCAAAAACATTCCGCGAACTGATCGAGAAATCATTTGGAACCTTGTGAAACAGCACCGCGGCGGTTTCTTCTCAGTCGACATTGACTGCTCATCAGAAGATCTAAAGTGGCAAGTCAACGAAGAATGGAAAGCGATACATGTTTGAAGTCTCTGTGGAAGCAGCGTTCAAAGCGACGCACGCAGTGACCGTTGCAGGGGTTGATGAGATTCCGCATGACCATGATTGGAAGGCTACTGTTCTTGTTAACGGCGAAGCACTTGACGATGATGGTCTCGTTGTCGATTTTCTTGCCTTAGAAAAGACGCTTGATGGCATCATTGAACCGCTCAGAGATGCTGACTTAAACAAAGCAGACGTTCTTGAAGGCAAAAACCCCTCAGCTGAATTTGTCGCACTCTACATCGGGAAAGAAATTGAAAAAACACTCCCTCAAGCAAACAGTCTTGTAAGCGTAACTGTTACAGAAGCACCACACTGCAAGGCGATATACAAACCATGACTGACGCCCCACTCATGCTATCTGTTTCTGGCGCAAGAGGCATTGTTGGAGAAACGATGACCGAAGAAGTTGCACACGCGTATGCTTCTGCCTTCATTTCATTCTTGCACGACAAACTCGGCAGACTGCCAGTAATGTGCGTCGCAAGAGATTCTAGACCAAGCGGTCCATCACTCTCAAGGGCAGTTATCAACGCTTGCATAGAAGCTGGCTGCAAAGTGACTGAACTCGGAATCGTCGCTACCCCAACAGCTGGCGTGATGATCCACGCGCTAAAAGCAGATGGCGGCGTCGTTGTCACTGCTTCGCATAACCCAACACCATGGAATGGACTCAAATGTCTTGATGGCAATGGGCTAGCGCCGAGTGCTGAAGAAGCAAGTGAAATTATCAACCGGTTCCATGACAAAGTCGCCCTTCCGCAAGCAGGGGGCGGAACGCACATTGTCAACGAACAAGGCAACGACACGCACATTGCCAAATTGCTTGGCACAATTGACCCTGGCCCAATTCGGGAAAAACAATACCGCGTTGTCCTTGATTCAATCAATGGCGCGGGTTGCGAATCGGGATTCAAACTACTTGAACTCCTTGGCTGTGAAATTTTGCAACTAAACGGGGAACCAAGTGGCGAGTTTGCACACACGCCAGAACCAAAAGCAGAAAACCTTGAAGACTTATGCGATGCAGTTGTCCGATTCGATGCTGATGTTGGATTTGCACAAGATCCAGACGCCGACCGTTTAGCTGTCGTCAATCAGTATGGCGGTTACATTGGCGAAGAATTCACCCTTGTACTTGCTGCAATGCGGTGGCTTGAACTCCATAAGGGTAGTACCGCTGCGAACCTATCAACAAGCAGAATGATTGATGATGTCGCTCAACAGCAAGGGTGTCAGGTCTTCAGAAGCGCTGTCGGTGAAGCAAATGTCGCAAGTGTGATGCAGGAACAAGACTGCGTTATTGGCGGCGAGGGCAACGGCGGCGTCATTTTTCCACAGGTCTGTTGGGTACGTGATTCACTGTCAGGGATGGCGCTTGTGCTTGACCTCTTGCAAAGTCGAACAGAGCGACTTGCTGAAATCGTCGATGCGATGCCGCACTATGAGATGATTAAAAAGACTATTGACCTCAAGGATTGCGGCGGAATCCCAGCACTTGATGCCGAAATTGAACGCCTCAAGGAACTGTATAAAAACGAAACCATCAACGACTCCGATGGTCTTCGCATCGACTTCGATGAAGGCTGGCTTCACGTGAGAGCGAGCAACACTGAACCTATCGCCCGCGTCATCGCTGAAGCAAGCGACTCCCTATCTGCATTTAAACTTGCAAATCGAGTCAAACTTTAATCAGTCGTACAACTGCGTTCGGGGCATGATGGACGCTGTTAAACGGACAAGTTCATCGCCTTCATCCATTGCCGTTTCGTATTCACTATCTGGAATCACCGCTAGATTGATTGTCGCGCGGATGAGCGAAGTCCCTTGTGAATACTCAAGCAGGAATGGTGTCAATGGCACACCATCAACTTCTTGAACAACACCGCCAAGCACGATTGAAGATACGCCATCGACATCTATTTCCAACGTTTCAGTTGTGCTGTCCCAAGTGACGGTGACATCTTGACCGGAGAGCGTTGTTAACTCAAGCGTGTCACTTTCGACTCTAGAGTCCGTCGCTACTGCTGGCAATGGTCCAAACGAGTTCCCCGTCCTGACAAGTAACGCGAGTCGCTCGACAATGAGCCTAGACGTTAACCGGTTTACGCCTTCGGAAGATGACTTTCGGTATGCATCAACTGATGCTTGTATCGCCGCACACAACCCAGCAAGGAGTACTGCGGAAATTGTCAGACCAACAAGCATCTCAGTGAGTGTGAAACCTCTACGCATTATGAGCCCTCCTGATAACTAGAGCCATCTGCAACAATCGTAATTGGCCATGGAACGCCATCTGGCATCGGCATGTCTGGATTTGATGTAATAGAGACCCTGCCGTACCCATTAAATGTTTTGATGTTGTCATTGATGCCTTCGCCATCACCATCTTCAGGACCAAAATAACCAATCGTTGTATTGAATGCATCTGATTCGCCACCGTAAAACAGAGGACCTTCACCCTCGACAGGTCTATAAGTTGAAAGAATAGAACCATTCACATCGATCGCGCCACGCAAATCTAACAAACCGCTGACAATTGTTCCATTGAGTTTGACCCCGACTGTTTCATCATTCTGAAACGCGCCAATCTCGACTGACCAGCCAGGAAGCATGATGGTAGAGCGTTCCATTTGCTCGCGGTCTGCAGGGTCGATGCTGTTGAGCGACGCAACGAGTTGCGCAGCATCTGGTTGCTGTGCTAAGTCTACATCTTCTGGGTCAATGTAAAAGCGGGATTCACCTGTTACCTGCACCTTATTACGCCAGTGCGTAAACTCGCTTGGCACATCACCCGCAACTGAACCTAAGAACGTGCAATCATGAAAACGGATGTTGTTTGATTCATCGCGCGTGTCATAGTAGGTGTCGCTGCCTGATGATGCACTAGTTCCTGTGAATTGATGTTTGTAACCTCCCGAACCGTCTGGAGCAATTGCGCCAACGTAGTTCCAATTTGGATCGGATGTATCTTCATGTGTTTCAATCCATGTGACACCTACGAATGTACAATTTTCAAATAGTGCATTCGTACCTTTTGGGATGCGAACATCTCTGAACTCCATGTCCTTATAGGTTTGCCGCTGATACCAATCGTACGCGCCTTCAGATTCGTAAGGAACGCCTTCCCATGGCTGCGTGTGGGATGGCGAATGTTTGCCGCCATTTGCAATGTTCTGTTGCACTTGACCACCTGCAGGGTCATCAAATGGATCCCCTGTTAATGATTCAGCCTCAAACCATGTTGAAGAGTTTGCAAACATTGATGGAGTAAGTTCAGAAAGTTGTGATTCGGATAGACCAAACTGACTTGATGATTCACCAAGGCCTGAACTGATTGCACCACTGACATCTGTTTGCCACTGCGAGCCGGTCTGTGTTTCCCAATCAGCAACGTCAACTGCGAAGTCAATATGACCATCAACTTTAGCGTATTGGTCCAATGCATTGATGATGCCATCGTTGTAGCCAAGTTCTGTATCAGTTCCATCGATGATGCCGTCGCCATTTCTGTCGGCTCTCGCGCAATCGATGAGGGCTGCGAGCTGAAGGTCATCACCAAACTCTTGTACAAGCCCATTATGACCTGCTGCTGCTGCTTGCGCCACGTCGTACACAACACCGACATTGCCGTCGCTGTCAAATCGGGATAAGAACAAATCCATTTCGGTTACATATTGGTCGCCATCGTAATCAATGAGTGCCCCACCTAATCCAGCACTTTCCGTTGGATGACTTGGACGTAGTTTGTTGTCACCATCAACATCATTTGCAAGAACGAGCGCCTGATATGCGGAAATATGACCGTTTAGAACCGCGGGGTCAATACCGTAAAAGTCATTTCGCATGACAAGCGGCGTGCCAAATTGGTTATTGAGTTCGCCAGCGTTGATGCCATATCGCATCGCAAGCGGGCCCTCGACAATGACATTGCGACCAAGCATGACGCGTGACATCGCAACAACAGCATAATCAATTCGTTTATCTAAATCGAATTGCATTGAAATCGTTCGTGTAATGCCTTCGCTTTCACCTTCACTTGTAATGATGACAGATGTATCGCCTTCGATAAGTTCATATGAAATGCGGAATGTTGCATCATCATCCATTTCGATTGGCTTGAGTTCTAATCGAAAGTCGTTGTTTCTAAGTAGTGGCAAAAGTGCATCGTTTGTTTCAATTTCAACTGCGTGATTGTCCACTTGGTCATAAACATCGTAGAGTTTGTGGACGACGCCATTTCCAGATGGCGCGCCGATGACGTAGTCGCTTGGCGATTGCACTGTGATGTAACCATCTGCTGCAGTCCATGTGCCCTTCCACAGTTTTTCTGCAAGATCGACATCGATTTCACCTTGGTCAATGATGAAGCGGTTGACTTCAGATAACAAACGCTGGCTCGCAAACGTCAAACCAGATTCCGCTGCGGATTGTGACTTTGCAATCGCAATCATTGACTGGGCGCTTCGTACGTTTGACCACGACACGCTTGCAATACCAGCAGTGACTGATGCGATGACCGTCAACATTAAGAGCGCTGGAATTGTTGCCCACCCACGCCTTACATTGTGTTTCATCATCTTGGTGCTATCCATACTAACCTCGCTATTTCATTGCCATCATGAAGTGTGATTACTTCAATCTTGATTGCGTCTGATGTCCCATCAGGTACGGCAAGAGTGACATCGAACGGGTCGACGCACTCAACGGAAACTTGCTGTTCCCAATCATCCATTCCGACAATGATCGCTCGCGTTGCATCTATAGGCCCTGAACCATCATTGTCAGAAAACACTGCCCCATCTAAGTCATCCAAATCATCAAGGTCGACCGGCATGGACTCACCGCCTTCAACACCCCAAACGCCAGTGCCCGTGATTGGGTCTGAAGATGGAAGGATAAGCGTCATCTCGCGGATTTCTTTCGCAAGTCTCATGCCAGTTGCAAGTTCATCTGAAACGACTTGTTGTTGATGCCATGATTGGTGTGAGCCTGCGACTGCGACGATACCGATACCGATGACCGCAATTGCAATTGCTGATTCAACAAGCCAGAAGCCGCGTCGGGTTGGTGCTTTGGTCCTATTCATCCTGACACCACCGCACTCATCTTGAAGATTGGAAGGATGATTGCCATTGCGATGAAGCCAACGACGACGCCCATGCAGACAATCATGATTGGTTCAAGCAAACTTGTAAACGTCTTGATTGCGTCTTTAAGAACTCTGTCGTAATACTCAGAAATTTCTTCAAGGACATCGCCTAGGCGACCAGATTCCTCGCCGGCTGCAATCATTTGTACAACAGGCTTTGGAAGAAGCTTGGTGTTCTCGATGACTGAGTTAATTTTATCGCCGCCACTGACCCCTTCGCTTGTTTCACTCCACAACTTTTTGTAATGCTTGTTACCTGAAACATTGCCAGTGACTTCAAGTGCACTAAGCATTGGAACACCGGCATTGATGAGCTCGCCAAGAGTTTGAAGGGAACGATTGATGTAAAGCGCTCGCATCATGAGCTTGAGAACAGGAACGGTGATCTTAAGTTTGTCGACAACTAGTCCGCCACGCTCGGTTTTGCTCCAAAACATGATGAGTACTGAAAGAACACCGGTTGAGATTGGGACTGTCCACCAGAAGTGAACCATCCAAGCGCTGAGCCCCATCAGAAACATAGTTGGCCACGGCAAAATGTCTTCCTTGCCAGCGAACACGCCTGCGAATCGGGGAAGCACGAAGGTTAATAGGAAAATCGTTACTGACATAGCAAGACCGCCGATGACGATGGGGTACAAACTCGCACCAACAATTTGCTTTTTCGTTTCGATTTGGCTTGCAATGATTTTTGCAATGCGATCTAGCATGTGCCCAAACGATCCCGATAGTTCACTTGCTTTCACCATGTTGATGTAAAGCGGTGAAAAAAGTTTTGGATATTTAGCAATCGCATCAGAGAATGTGCAGCCCGCTTCTAAGTCTTCTTGAATTGACGTCAAGATTTCTTGGAACTTTTTGTTTTCAACGTTCGAAGCTATGCCAGCAACTGCTGCTCGCAAACTAATGCCTGCTCTAACCATAACCGCAAGCTGCGTTGTAAAGTCAAGAACGTCTTTGTTCGTAGGACCGTTTCCTGTGTTAAGAAACGCCCAGATTTTCTTCATTACGCTATTGCTAACGTCTTGAAGTGGAACAAGGCGGACTACTCTCCCGCCTTTGTCTTGCAATAGAGTAGCGGCAGCCGTTGCTGTTTCAGCAGCGAGCTGTCCAACCAACATGTCTCCGCTCTCTTTTTGTACTTCATAGCGGTAAGTCGGCATTGTGTTTTCCTTAAGCTGCGAGTGTCAGTGATAATCGTTCAGGGTCAGTTGCGTTTGCAATTGCGATGTCGCGATCGACTAAGCCGTTGTATACAAGCGCTGAGATAGAAGCATCTCGCGTCATCATGCCTTTACGACTGCTCGTTTCAATGACATTTGGAATTTCAAATGTTCTTGATTCGCGAATAATGTTACGGACGGCTGGGTTGCAAAGCAGAACCTCTACTGCAGGAACCATGCCGCCCCCAATTTTTGGAAGTAGTGTTTGTGCAACTACTGCTTTGAGCGTGTTAGCGAGCATCGAACGGATTTGCCCTTGCTGATTAGCAGGATACATGTCGATGATTCGTTCAACAGTTTGTGAAGCATTCACTGTATGAAGCGTTGAAAGCACAAGGTGACCTGTTTCTGCTGCAGAGATTGCAAGCGATGCTGTTTCAAGGTCACGCATTTCGCCAACAAGAATAATGTCTGGGTCTTGGCGAAGTGCGTGCTTGAGACCCGAAGCAAAACTTGGCATATCTCTACCAAGTTCTCGCTGTTCAACGAGACATTGTTCGGACTCAAATGTGTATTCAACAGGGTCTTCAAGGGTAATGATGTGACGCTGTTTTGTTTTATTGATTTGATTCAGTAACGATGCAAGCGTTGTTGACTTTCCTGAACCAGTGTCGCCTGTGACAAGCACTAAACCACGTGGCAAATCAGTAAGCGGTCCAATTGCTGGCGGAAGATTCAATACCTCAAGTGGCGGAATCACTGTTTTAATCGCACGCATTGCGATTGCAGGTACGCCTCGCTGCAAGTGAGCATTCATACGAAAGCGCGAATCCTTGGTTGCCCATGACAAGTCGACATCTTGGAATTTCACAAACGTTTCTTTTTGAGCATCATTGAGAATGCTGTCAAGAAACTTGTGCATGTCTTCCGCCTTCAGTTCCGGCAGATCCATACGAGTGAGTCCTGTGTCTACGCGGAGCATGGGCTTCTCCCCCGCAACTAGATGGATGTCAGAAGCATCCTTTTCGTTTGATTCTTTGATAATCCTATGAATGTCCATGACCGGGACATCGGCAAGGCGGAAAAGCGCCTTCACCCTAGAAACTACAGTTGGGTTGAGTTGTGATTCTCGTTCCGATTATGCAACCGTGTTCGGTCGAAAAGTCACTCTGAGCGGACTGCGTCGAATGTATCGCGAGCAGATATTGGTGTTGATGGTTTTGAGAAGCCCGCTTTCATAAGCGTATCTGCAAATGCATCAGACTCAATGTATGAGAGCGTTCCAGAGAGTCGCCACACCCCCTGTTTAGTTTGTATGGCACGAGCTGGAACCACAACAGGACTACTGCTTTCGATGAACGACCATCTTGGAATCGTTAGTTTTGCTTCGTGTAATCCAGTAAAAACATGTGCGCCGTCAACCGAAACTGAATACTCATACAAAAGAAGCTCAATTGGTTCGTTGTTTGTGTTGCTCACTGTAAAAACAGCATCAAATGACGCTGCATCACTATTGAGTTCCGATGCTACAGCATGTTGGTACGTCGCAATTGGCGCTCTTGTGGAGCAGCCAATGATGAAACTCATTGCAAAAAGAAAACATATGCGAAGTTGCATATGTCTACTATACCAACGAGGGGACACCATTCCCAACTCCCCAAACAATCTTATTTCATGACAAGTGTTTGCTTATGGTGCTTGTATGGTTGATACAGCTGACCATCGGTGAGAACGATGTGGTTCTCTCCCACAGGCAAGTTTGGTTGATACCTTGAATACTGATTCCACCAGATTGTGAGCGCCATCATGATGAAGAATGCACTCCACGTAGCAAGTTCACCCTCTCGCTTGAACCGTGTTTTGTAGAGGAGTATGACGCAGACTGCAACAGTGATGCATTTGTAAATCGCGAGCGGCCAAATTGAATTAGTTGTTTCTAACAACCATACTGCAATCGGGTTGCCTTCGCTCATGCCAACAGAAGTTAGGTAGGAAACAGTCAGAGCAAGGTCTGCAAGACTCAATCCAATAACACCACCAAGAAGCCATGTAACACGTTCCGCACGTTTGGATTCACTGTTTTGATGTTGAGACTGAATATTCATATTCACGGCCCCCATGTTGTAAGGGTCGACCCGATAACCCCATTCGTCCACCAGAAATTTCAATTTTCCAGAGAATTGTAATTTTTAGTGTCAAAAAGCGAGTTCCACTTGACTTTTTCCGCCAAATTGATATCAATACGCAAAGTAAGCACTGTTTTAAAACCTTTGGAGTTTTGCATTATGTCATTTGAACCAACACAATTTGAGACTAGTGGATTCCCGTATGATTCAACAGATTTTGCAATGACAACATCGAGTACCGTATCCGTGTTACCCGCAACAATGCCGACCATGGACTGGGAAGATGACGAGGACGAGAAAGTTGAAGAAGAAAACACGCCCGTTGAAGTCGATCCTGACTTAGAGGACGATTTAACCACTTCTAATAAAGATGAGTTAGGAGAAGATGTTGAAGACGATGATGACGATGAGTTTGAGCAGTATATGCTCGGTGATGACTACGATTAACTCGACACTTTGGCCGATTGGCTAGTCACATTTTTTTCATTTGAACGACCATGCTTCCCTGATGAAGATAACTTCATTGCATCACACAAACATTGAACACATTCAAATTCTGGATACGATTCGCTCAGCGATTGAATACGTTCATCAAATGAACTTCCATTTTCTTTAAAGATACGCTTGAATCCATCTTTGACAGCTTCAATCTCTGCATCTGAATAACCCCGCCTAGACATAGCAACAACATTTACTGCTCGTGCTTCTGCTGGTGTACCTTCAACAATCATGTAGGGTGGCACGTCTTTAGTTATGCGAGCAAGCCCGCCGACATATGCACAACGTCCGACTCTAGAAAACTGATTTATCCCTGCCCCTCCCCCAACTGTGGCGCAATCATCTACGTGAATGTGACCTGCAAGCATGACTTGATTTGCAATCACGATGTCATTGCCGAGAATGCAGTCATGAGCAACATGCGTGCCGACCATCAAGAGGTTTCTATTCCCGACTACTGTTGTTCCGCCACCCTTCCCTGTTCCGCGGTGGATTGTGACATGTTCACGAATCTCATTGTCATCGCCAATCATTAAGGTCGTTTCTTCACCAGCGTACTTTTTATCTTGTGGGTCGCCACCAATCACTGTGTAAGGGAAGATTTTGTTTCCGCTTCCCATGCTTGTATTGCACTGAACAGTGACATGGTTGAGTAGAATCGTTCCTTCCCCAATCACTACATCTTTGCCAATGACGCAATAAGGTCCCACCATTGCTGACGCATCTATTGATGAAGAAGGGTCAATAATTGCTGTAGGGTGAATGTTGAAAAAATCTGTCATCGTTATTCTTGCTCCGCGTCAACCATCATAAATCGAATCTGTGCTTCTGCTGCGAGTTTTGTCCCAACAAATGCCTGGCACTGCAATGCTGCTGTTCTCAGCCCCGCCTTCAATGCAAATGCTTCAAGCATGAGTTGATCTCCAGGTGTAACTGGATGCCTAAGTTTTACTTTGTCTAAACTCAGTAGCACAGCGATTTTACCCGTGTGTTCTAATTTTCTACTCATTAAAAGCCCACCGAGTTGCGCCATCGCTTCGACGATAAGCACCCCGGGCATGATTGGCGTACCGGGATAATGACCTTGAAAAAATGGTTCATTAATCGTGATGTTTTTGATCCCAATAGCTTTTTCATCGCCATCAATCTCAAGGACTCGATCGACAAGAAGCATCGGATACCTGTGTGGCATGATGCGCTGAATGTCTCTAACATTCATCTCTGAACTTGTTGAGGCAAGCGTTCTTCGCTTTGACGCCTTGTGTTGTTCAATGATTGCTGCGCACAATTGACGGTTTAGTGAATGACCGGAACGGCTTGCAACAATGCGGCCTTGGATGTGGCCTCCTGCTAAGTACAAATCGCCAATAATGTCTAAAATTTTATGACGAGCGGGTTCGTTTTCAAAACGATATGCGTTGTCAATCGGACCATCTTCACCAATCACAAGCATTTCCGATGGCGATAGGTGTGTGCACAAACCCTGCTCTTGCAATGCTTCTGCTTCTTCTTTCAAACTGAATGTGCGAGCGGGTGCTACTTCTTTAGAGTAATCTGCATTCTCACTATTCCACGCTTGTGTTTGACGTTCAATACGGTGTGAGGCGTCGCCATAATCCAAATCAAACACGACGTGCATGCCGGACTGATGTGAAGGGAATGCTGCAATCATTGCTTCCCCTGATTGAAGACAAATCGGCTCGGTGACGCGGAGCGTGGCACGAGGTTGTTCTTGCTCAACGGCCCCAGCTTTTTCAATTGGTTCAACAAACAAAAGTGAAGAGCCATCACCACAAGGAACTTCAGGACCGTCTAGCTTGATTGTTGCATTGTCAATGCCAATGCCAGCGAGGGCAGACATCAAGTGTTCAACCGTATCGATTGTGACGTCGCCTGATTCAAGCGTTGTTCGACGCTCTTTGTCAGCCGCATGCTCAATCGTCGCCGGAATGACTACGGGCGGCTCGATGTCAGTTCGTTCAAACACAATGCCTTCACCCGCCTGAGCAGGTGCGATTTCCATATTTACCTTTACACCAGTCAATAGACCGTGACCAGATATGTGTACCGGCTTAGCGATGGTTCTCTGCATGGTCGACCCCTTCGTGGTTGTTGATAGGGTCTTTTGCTTTTGTGTTGATTTAGTCATGAGTGAGGGTGAACTCTAAGAGGCGAACTCTCACGGGTTTATCATTGTTTAGGAGGGTTCAATTGTTTAGCGAGTTCAGGCATTTTACGCACGATTGCCCACTGACGCAATGTATCTTTCATTTTCCCAGCAGGTACACCGAGCCACTCTTCGCCAGCAGGTATATCGTGCATTAGACCGCTCTTTGCCCCAATTTTTGCTCCATCACCCACTTTACAGTGTGGTGCGATGCCAACTTGGGCTCCGATTTGAACCCAATTTCCAATCTGGACTGAACCCGCGATGCCACAATGAGCTGCAAGGACGCAATTATTGCCTATTTTGACGTTATGCCCTACTTGCACGAAGTTATCGAATTTTGTGCCATCGCCAATAGTCGTCGAGGAAAACTTGGCTCTGTCGATGCAAGAGTTTGCGCCAATTTCGACACGATTTCCAATCACGACATTTCCAATGTGAGGC
>JAYZCQ010000081.1:0-15062 GCA_036338245.1 Planctomycetota bacterium | reverse complement strand
GGTTACGAAGATGTTCCTTGCGGACGCGGCAATGACGATAGACAGTCATCAAGCCAAGGTAAAAAAAACGACCGTAAGAAAATCGGCGGCTCTTGCGATAACAAAGATGGGCAAGATAAAAGTTACGATGAATGGTCAGATGACGATTGCGAATGCTCTTGCAACTGCAAGCGTTTCGGAGAAGTGGTTATCTACGATTAATGACTTACTCACTTCAATACAAAAAAAGTCCAGTACTTAGGTGCTGGACTTTTTTTGTCGTTCTGCACGAATTGAATCAAACGAGTAAAGCAATACTGCTGACCATATCAATGAAAAAACGATTAGTTGAGTTTTCTCAAATGGTTCGTTAAAGAGAAGCACTGCAATGAGTAACTGCCCTGTTGGTGCGATGTACTGAAGAATTCCCATCGTTGACAGTCTCACTCTTCTTGCGCCAATTGTAAAGAGAACAAGGGGAATGATGGTCATGATGCCACCAAGAACAAGACCAAACATGTGCCAGCTGTTAAAATCGTAAAAGATAGATTGCTCTGTTGACAATGCATACCATTGAAATGCTAAGCAAATTGGGTAGGCAAATGTCATTTCAACTGTCAACCCCTCTATCGAACCAACTGAAACGACTTTCCGAAGGAGCCCATACATGGCGAATGTGCCAGCAAGTGCCAGTGATATCCATGGCAATTCACCTTGTTCCCAAGTTAAAAATATAACTCCTACTATGGCTAAGCAAACTGCAACGATTTGTAAGGGGCGAATTCGCTCTTTAAGGATGAGAAAACCAAGTGCAACAGTAACAAGAGGATTAATGTAATAACCAAGACTGGCTGCAGTGAGTTTATCTTGGACAATCGCAAGGACAAATGTAATCCAGTTAATTGCAATGAAGAATGTAGAACCAAGCAATAAGAATAGCGTTCGCTTATCTTTAAGGGACTTAAAGCATTGAACAACTTGCTTCTTAACCAACAGTATGCCAATGAGAATTGGTAAACCTGAAAGTATTCGCCAAATGACGAGTTCAACCAGAGGGACAGATGCAAGCCATTTGAAGTAAAGTGGAGTTACCGCCGCCCACCACGAATACGCAATGATCGCGCAGAGAACGCCGTAGGACGATTTGTCCGATTTGTTCAAATGAGGTACCAGAGCGGGAAGAGGAAGATCCAAATCACGTCAACAATGTGCCAATACAAACCGCCACATTCAACGGCAGCGTAATAGCGCTTATTAAAATCACCTCTCTGTAGTCGCCACATAATCCACAGAATCACGAGCATACCAATCAAAACGTGAATGCCGTGAAGACCGGTCATCATGAAGTAGAGGCCAAAGAATAAGTGAGCGTTTGCTGGTCTATCTTTAGCAAGTTGTGGTACTTTTGGCTTTTCATGCGGCTTCGCAGGCAAGAACACTGCCATCGTTTCAGCTTCAGTATCATCAACAGGCGCAAGTCCTGAAGGCGCATGGTTTGCAAGCGGAACAGTTGAACGTGGCAAATCATCAATGATTACACCAGTTGAAGGTGCAGCAGTTGCTGTTTGCACATCCGCAGTTTGATGAGCATTGACCTCAACCGGTTCTGTTTGCAACGTTCTCAAATATGCAACGACATCATACAAATCTTGCTCTTTGAGCATTGGATTTCCACCCTTTGCGGGCATCTCAAGTTTCGTAATACTTGCTTCATCGTTTGCTGTTCGCCCTTCTTCAATAAAGTGGACAAGTTCAGCGTCTGTATGGTTATGGACATAAGGACTTGTATTTAGCGCTGTACCCTGACCAGGAACGCCTTCACCTTGTGGACCATGACATGAACGGCAGGCAGCGTCCCACCACTTCTTGCCAGCTGATGCATCTCCCGGTTCTAGTGTTACAGTTGGTTCACCATGTCCTTCACCATGTTCACTCACTTGATAAAACGCAAGTCCGCCAAGCAGATGATCGTGAAATTTATGTGAATATTCAATTGATTTAATCACCATAAAACCGCAAGCACAAAGAAGCGTCACTGTGAGTGAAATCATCGCTGCACGCTTTCGTTCAAGTTGAACATAGGTGATTGCCATCGCCATCGTTAATGAACTGATGAGCAGAACTGCTGTATTGAGTCCGCCCCAAAATTCATCAAGAAATTGCTCTCCCCATTTAAACAGCTCAGGATTATTGCCTCTGAAGATTGCGTAACCGCAGAAGAGACCGCCAAACAATAGGACTTCAGTAGCAAGGAATAACCAAATACCTAACTTCGCCGCATCATGTTGTTGAGCCATATCGCGGTAGTGATGTTGAAGGTTTAGTTCGTGGCTTTCTGCCATGAGTCGTTGCTCCAGATGAGTCTAATGGTGAGGGGGCTAAACGATTGATAAAGCGGGCAGTATAGCGTAGTTTATGCCAAAAAGAGGCATTTCAATAGCTGAGTTTCAGTGAGGAATTCAAGGATTTTTGAGCCAAACTTATCGCGTTTTTCAAGGTCATTTCGTACTATAGATTAATGTCAATCATTGCTGTCATCCTCACATTCATTACAGTCTTAGGTTTGGAGCCTGAAATGCCAACGTATTCCCGAGCAGGGCATCTCATCACACCCCTCAGTGAAGAAGAGAAGAAACCCCTTGTTGCCAAACTTGATGCTGAAACAAAGCGTATTACACAACGTTCCGGAACTGAACGCCCATTTTGCGGCACCCTGCTTGATAACAAGAAGGATGGCTTTTACGCCTGTATTGTTTGCGGACTCCCTCTCTTTGCAAGCGAACACAAATTCAATTCCGGCACTGGTTGGCCAAGTTTCTTCTCTCCATACGACCCTCAGCACGTCACAACCGAAACAGACGAATCTCATGGAATGGCGAGGACTGAAATATTATGCACTCGCTGCGACGCTCATCTCGGACATGTCTTTGAAGATGGACCAAAACCAACGGGTAAACGGTTTTGTTTGAATTCAGCATCTCTACACTTTTATGAAGATAGCGAGGAATTGCCTGCTGCATCAAAACCAACTCAATTGGATACAGCGTATTTTGCTGGAGGATGCTTCTGGGGAATAGAACACTACTTCCAAAAAGGCAACGGCGTTGTTAACGCAGTAAGTGGATACATGCAAGGTGACTCAGATGACCCAACATATAAAGAAGTATGCAGCGGAAAATCTGGGCACGCAGAAGTTGTCAAAGTTCAGTTTGATTCAAATATCATTTCTTATGAACAACTTCTTGAAGCATTTTTCAAAATGCATGACCCAACGCAACTCAACAGGCAAGGACCAGATGTCGGCACACAATACCGATCAGGCATTTTTACAACTTCACAGTCACAGTTAGATTTAGCAAAGGCGTGTATCGAAAAGTTAACCGCAGACAAAACTTATGAGAAGCCAATCGTCACTGAAGTTGAAACAGCTGATACGTTCTATCCTGCTGAAGATGGGCACCAAGATTACATCGAGAGAACTGGCAGAGCATGCCACGTCTCGAATCCTTGGGAAGATTAACTTTCTTCTTCGACAGACCTTTTGAGTAAAACAAGAATGACGAACGCAAGGAGCGTCGCGCAAAACGCTAGTACGTATTGACCAAGTCCGACTGCTACGCCAATTGCTGCTGTCATCCAAATGCCAGAGGCAGTTGTCATACCTTGCACGCGGCCTCTAGATTGAATGATTGCACCTGCCCCAAGAAAACCAATACCGCCAACTATGCCTGCAATCACTCTGCTTGTATCAAGTCGAACCATTTGATTGAGGCCTGCTTCTTGTTCAGCGTTGACGAGTTGCAACATGGCAGAAATCCCGACGAGCGTAAATGTCGCAGCGCCCAAACTAACGAGTGACATGGTTCGTAACCCTGCAGGTTTTGAGTGGATCCGTCTGTCGAGCCCGATGATTGCACCGAGAATTGCTGCAAGCACGAGCCGAATGATAAGTTCCTGCGTAGTTATTGTCATGATTCCATTGTATCTCCGCACAATCGCATTAACTTAGATCGCTCTTCAAGAAACTCTTGTTCGCGACTTGCAAGGTGTGATTTTATAGATTCAAGTTGTCTTTCGGCTTCACGTTTAGCAACTCTACTGTCACCACCATGCCTTGGGTCTTCTTCGATTTGTTCCAAATCCATCGCCATCACTAGAGCAACAAGTTCTGCATCGATAATAGGTTCACCAGCTGTTGCAGCAACCTTATCGAGGGCTTCAAGTTCTTCATGGATTCGTTTCGTCACCAATTCTAAATCTTCGTGTGGCCCAAACATTAAAAGCGATTCACGAGTCGTCATCCTTCGATTCTCAATTGAATCTTCAAGTTCCTCAATACGAGTGTGTAGTTGCATAGTCTCTTCGTCAACTGGCATTGGCGGGTTTGGTTCAACAAAATTGTCTAACTTCACTTTAGAGCCACGCTTCACAATTTTGCAGAACCAGCCAGAAAGGTTGTAAGCTTCTTTTAACCTTCGCATTGCAGTTGGAACTGGAGTCGGATTCCCGTGCACTGCTGCGTTCCCATCTCTACGTATTGCATGCATGCTGTCTGCTTGTCGCCTTGGAACGATACCATTTCGTTCAAGAGCACCAAGCATCGAACCTAAATCTTGCGAGATGTCTTGCCGCATCTGAAGTTTGGTCAACTTCTTTGCCATTGTTTCAATCATCAATCGAAGTTTAAACATGCACGAGTCTGGGTCTGTATGAACATATTCTTCAGCTTGTTTCGCGAGTTGAGCTACGCGCTTATCAAACCGCTCAAGAAACTGGAAATTGGTTTCTTGTTCACTCATGCTTGACTTCCCTGCGGCCTAAGCATGGAAGCAATAACTCTCGCATTTACGCAACAATTCTGAAACTCCTCTGGGGTCACTTCAATCGCAGAAGCAAGCATCGATGCCCATCGGACTTCAAGCGGAGTCATTGTTCTATCTGCGTAAGAAATCATCATGACCCCAGTAAGTATCTTCTCAGCTAATTCCTTTGAAAGTTGCCGAACACCTGAGAGGCAATCAATCAAGGTTTTGTTGTCGATTTGATGGGGCGACTTTGCTTCTTGACAATCTTCTTCAGTAAACCCAAGAATGGCTTGAGCATACAGACCTGTAGCAGCTTCTTGAACTGAAGGCAATTCGCCCCCAGCTACTGCCATCGTTCTTGCAGCTAAAAACCAAAGTGTTGCTACTTCGGACGATGTTGTTTTTTCACGTTCATTCACAGGAATACAGTCTAATTCTTCTTGTCTAAGAACGAAGGGAAAACATCTGAATTCGTTCTCATCTTTCTAGCTTGCGTTCGCAATAATTCAACTTGTTGAGGTAGTTGCAAAGCTAGGTTTGATGATTCTGCTGGATCTTCAGCCAGGTTATAAAGGTGAACATCAATCCCATTTTTGTTTTTAAACTCAAGCAGTTTCCAATCACCATTCCGGAATGCCATCGACTTCCCGAACTCCCAATAGAGTCCGCGCTGCTCAACGTTTGCATTTTCAGTCAAGACAGAGGTCAAATCGATGCCATCAAGATTCTCCGGCAATGTGCATCCTGCAATTGATGCTAGCGTTGGGTACCAATCCCAAAAAGCAGTCGGCGTTTCAATTGTTTGATGTTTAAAATGATTATTCCAATACAAAACAGTTGGCACTTTGATGCCCCCCTCCCACAATTGTGCCTTCCGCCCTCGCAATCCACCTTGACTGTCAAAGAAGTTCATATCAACGCCACCAATCCAACTTGGACCGTTGTCTGATGTAATGACAATCAATGTATTGTCTGCAATACCATTCTTTTCTAATGCATCATATAAAGCACCGACTTCATTGTCGAAGCGAGTAATCATCGCAGCATATGCTGCTCGTGGCCTTGGATGCGGCAGATAACCCTTATCACCAAGATATGGTTTTTCATCCCAATCAATTGGATATAAATCTAGCTCCCCATCTGGAACTTGAAGTGCAAGATGGGGAATAATGCTTGCGAAGTAAAGGAAAAATGGTTTATTTGCATGAGTATCAATAAATGAAACCGCTTCATCTAAGATTAGGCTTGGCGCGTATGTCTCTGCTACATATGCATCGTAAGAGTTAGGAGGAGATTCAACTTTTTGATGCGCGCTAAACCACTCTTCGTTTCCTTGAAGCATCTCTTTTTTGTTGTTGTTCCAAAGATGTGTTGGATAATAATTGTGTGCAACACGCTGACACAAATAACCATAAAACGTATCGAAACCTTGATTGTTCGGATGCCCTACAGTCTCTGGGCCACCAAGCCCCCACTTACCAAAAGCACCAGTTGCATATCCGCAGGACTGAAGTGTTCTTGCAATTGAATCGCAGTTCTCGCTAAGAGCCAGTTGCCCCTCAGTTTCATCGGGCCCCCAGCCACCCATTTCTCTATTGTTGCGAACTTCAGCTTGGCCGGAGTGCTTGCCTGTTAAAAGCGAACATCTAGAAGACGCACAGACAGGGCTTCCGGAATAGTGTTCAGTTAAAACGGTTCCTTGACTTGCAAGCCGATCAATATTTGGTGTTTTGATTTTGCTTTGACCAAAACATCCAACTTCACCATATCCAAGATCATCAGCGAGTATAAAAATTATGTTAGGCTTGCTTTGTGGGGAACCAACGTTCGAATTTGGCACCCCCGCACAACCTGCAAAAAGTGTAAAAATGAGAAAATAGGCAGTTTTGAGCATTGAATCATCATACACAATCTTATTTTTTTGTGATTTTCAGAGTTTTGAGGCGTGATATAACGCCCCGAGTCTCTACATTATGCGTTGGAGAGAAGAGGGTTCGTTCGTTTTGAAGCCCTCTTAAGAGAAAAGAACAACGCGTTTGGATAGACGCACAAAGGAAAGAGAGAGAACTATGTTAAAAACAATGACTGCATTAAGTGCGATTTGTGTTGCAACTTCTTTTGCAACTGCAGATGTATGGGATTATTCGGCTTCATATGGCTGGGAAGATCCAAACGGTGGCACAGTCCTCGGCACATACGGCAACCTCGGCTATGCTAGCATCGTCGACAACCCAATGGGTGAAGGTTCAGTACTAGAAATTTTTGAAGATCCACTAGGTGGAACACCTCAAGCCTTTGTTGGTTGGATCACAGGCCTTACAGATGGCGATGAAATCTACGCATCATTCATGGCACTTGGTCATAACGATTTAGGAAGTAGTAGCATTCGCTTATGGGCACACTACACAACAAATGATGACATCACAAGTTACGAAGGTTCTGCTAGCGGAAACAGTTCTTACAGTGGTGCAGACTGGACTCTTCTAGACAAAGACTGGACGTTTGACAGTAATGATGGTGAACGTGGCGGTATTGTCATTGAAGCTCGGATTTACACATCAGGCAGTGACAGTGGTGCTGGCTGGGTTGACGATATCTTTATGGGTGTAAATGATACTGATGGTAGCGGTGGTGTAAATATCTTTACACCTGGAAACATTCCTGCACCTGGTGCACTTGCACTTCTAGGTCTTGCAGGACTCTCAAGACGCCGTCGAAACTAACTCGGCTTTTTATAAAACTATCCAAACAAAAACGCCCGCAAATGCGGGCGTTTTTTATTAATCTTATCTCTATGTCTTAAGGACATGCACCCCAATATGAGATGACAAGGATGAGGTCGTCAACATCGACTACACCGTCTTGATTAATGTCAGCAGCGCATGTTGATTCACATATAACTTCTGAACACTCGACTAGTTCTCCGCCATATTCACCACCTGCATCATCGCATTCGGACTCTGTCGTCATCACACAAACAGGTGATATGCAGCACGAGCCAACTTCAACTGACGCTACGCATGAATCACTAACGCAGACACTTCCGCCGCCAAGGAACGTGCCACCACCCTCAATACATTCAATTTCTTCCATAATCCAGCATGCTGAACCACCGCAACACGCGCCAGCACTAACATCGCACCCACCAGTCTCACCTTCAACTATGACGTCGTCGCCTGAAAAGTCATCTAGATCATCACATGCCATATTTGCACACAAAACAACATCCGTGACAGTAACGCTACTGTTTGAGTTGTTAATGGCACCGCCTTCGCCGGATCCATCACAATCATTATCCGATACGTTTGAATCAAAAGATGTGAGTGTAAAGGAACAAGTGCTTGAGCGAATGTCTGCAGCCCCGCCTACATCGCTTGCACCGTTGCTCTGAAAAATTCCACCCTGCATTACTACATTACCACTTAAGTATGTTGCAATTGCTCCGCCTCTGTTTGCGGAGTTACTTTCGAACGCTGTACCGCTTACGTTAAGTGATGAGTTTTTTATATAAATCGCACCACCGTTGTTTTCAGCCATGTTATTGCTTAAATCAGAATCACCTACTTCAATGTCTCCATTTAGATCTTTGAAATAAATTGCACCACCATTTGATGCGAAGTTTCCGTTTAGAGTTGAGTTGTTTATAACGCAACTTGTTGAGTATCTAATGTAAATGCCACCGCCTGCTCCATCAGTATCATTGTTATCGATAGACACTTCTTGCATTGAAAGAGAACCACCATCTACATACAACCCACCACCTTTGCTCGAAGCGCTATTGCCTGTGACAATGCAATCTGTTAGCGAAACGTTTGATTCAACACTGTTCATTCCGCCACCATTAACAGCTTGACCATATTTAATTGCAATACCTTCAATTGAAACTGTACTATTTTCAATGACCATTGCTGAACTGCCTACCAGGCTAGCATTGAGTGTCGTACTCTCTGCACCATCGACACCAACAATCTCTATTGATTTATCAACAATACTTACCGATTCGTAATACACCCCAGGCGAGACTAAAATTCGATCACCCTCATTAGCTGCTTTGACAGCCCCTTGAATAGAACTGAAATCGCCCGGCACTAGAATATCATCACCGAATGCAGCGTGACCACTCAACATACTCATTAAAACTACAGCAACTCGAATCTTCATACTGATTTCCTCAATTTTCTTACCTATGTAGATCTAACAACTATGATTCCCATTGCTCTTTAAGCAAATCAAAGTTGAGAAAAGTCACTGATTCCCCCTTCGTTGTAACGTAATTACCGAAAATTTAGGTGCGATAACTCAGATATATCGAAGACTATACCTTTCAAAAAATGAGTTTTTTGATAGCATGAGAGCAGTTAGATGCGGTTTTCTAGTGCTCTCTGTCGATGAGATAGAAAACAGTCAAGGATGACGTTAGCAAAAGAAAGGACTCTTACTCTAATTATGGATGCATTTAGAATTCACGGTGGCCAAAGATTAACGGGGACGATTTCTGTAGATGGCTCAAAGAACGCTGCTCTGCCTCTACTCGCTGCAGCATTGCTAACGGATGAAGCCGTCTCATTCAAAGGCATCCCGAGTCTTTCTGACATCTCAAACATGCTGACACTCCTAAAGGAGTTAGGCTGCGACATCACTGAAGAAAATGGTGTCAAAACGATAAAAGTAGATGACAGCTCAAATACACACGCTCGTTATGACATCGTTCGAACAATGCGAGCAAGTGTGTGTGTCTTAGGACCACTCCTTGCTAAGCGTGGCGTCGCAAAGGTATCGATGCCTGGCGGTTGTTCATTTGGTGATAGACCAATTGACTTACACCTACGCGGTCTTGAAGCACTTGGTGCCCGAATCGAACTAGATGGTGGTGACATTATTGCGAATGCTGAAAAGCTAAGAGGTGCGACAATCTTCTTAGGTGGTCCGTTTGGTTCAACAGTTCTTGGCACCGCTAATGTCATGAGTGCTGCCACACTTGCAACGGGCACGACGATTATTGAATCTGCTGCTTGCGAACCCGAAATTGTCGACTTAGCAAACTTGTTAAACGCAATGGGTGCAAAAATTTCTGGCGCTGGAACACCTAGGATTACAATTGAAGGTGTAGACGAACTTAGCGGCACAACACATGAAGTAATGCCTGATAGGATTGTTGCTGGAACTTGGGCAATCGCATCAGCTATGACAAATGGCGACATCAAGATTGAACGATTCCCGCTCAATCAACTGCTCGCTGTAAGAGATGTACTCGAACATGTCGGAGTTCACATCCATCAACTCGACAATCAAGAGGACACCAATGCGTGTAGTGTTCAGATTGTCACTGACAGAGTTCTCAAGCCTGTCATCTTTACCACACAGCCCTTCCCTGGATTCCCAACTGACTTACAAGCACAAATGATGGCACTTCTTTGCATAGCAAGAGGCAACAGCATCATCACAGAAAAAATCTACCCGGAACGATTTATGCATGTTCCTGAGTTAAGTCGTATGGGCGCGAGGCTAGTTCGTCAAGGCTCAACTGTCGTTGTGCAGGGTGTCGATCATCTTGTTGGAGCCCCAGTTATGGCGAGTGATTTGAGGGCTTCAGCGTCTCTCGTTCTCGCTGGTCTTGCAGCAGAGGGTGAAACCATTGTCAGCAGGGTCTACCACCTTGATAGAGGCTATGCAAACATGGAAGTAACTCTTAAGTCTCTTGGCGCTAACATTGAGCGGCTTGCTTCCGAGCATGTTGATGACTCACTACCGACAATTGAGACGGTTGCGCAAAACCAAGTCGTACAATCCAACAGCTGAAGCAACACTAACATTGATTGATGGGACCGATGAACTCATTGGAATCTCAGCAATGACGTCGCACAGTTTTAACGTAGCTGAAGACAACCCTGTTTTTTCTTCACCAACGATTATTCCACAATTCCTACTGACATCAACCTCCCACAGAGGCACTGCATCCGGACCCGTTTCCAATCCAACCACCTGCACATCATAAGACTTTTTCAGTTGCCGAATTGCACCTTCCCAATCTTCAAGCATAAGCCATGGAATTGAAAAAACATGCCCCATCGAAACTCGAATGGACTTTCGATAAAGTGGGTCACAACAAGCCCCACTAAGAAGTACGCCATCTATACCAAATGCTGCTGCGTTTCTAAAGAGTGAACCCATGTTGTCAATGTTTGTGATTCCCTCAGCAAGCAGTAATGAGACCGCTTGTTTGTTTTGGAAGATTCGTTCTAATGTGTACTTCTCAATCAGGCAGTTTCGCTGAACTGCCGCAAGCACCCCCCGATGGATATGAAACCCTGCGACTTCTGACATTAGTGCAACATCCGCCACATAAACATCAAGTTCACGGTTTTCAATTTCGCCAGCCATCCGCTCAAACTTTTGCGGTGATAAAAATAATGAATGAAGTTTCCAATCTGAGTCAAGAAGACGTCTAACCGCTATTTCTGACTCAACCATACAAAGGTTTTCACGGCCACGTAAATCAGCGTCTCTAACATTATGAAAAACCGCAATCCGAGGGTCATTCAAAGATGAAATGGGAATAATGTTCGCCAATTATCTATTTGGGAAATCTTGTTGCATTTGCTGAAGCATTGCGCCTCTTGCTTGATCAAAGCGAACCACCGACTCGCGTAACAATTCGGCAAGTTCTTGAGCTTCTTCGGGTGCAGCTGAACTTTTTGAGAGCGATTCCATCTCACTTGTCACATCACTTAACTCTTGAAGCGAAGAAAGTAAATTCCAAGACGCTGCATTGAGTTGTTCGTAAGCAACTTCCCTGTCCGTTGGTCGATACAACAATCGCCAAGGACTTGCTGAGATCTCATCAATTGCTACCTTTGCTCTTGTGGAAATGTTCTTGAAGTTCCTAAGGGTCGTCGAAACATCATTTGACCAGCGAGGAGAACTAGTCTTAAACTCGCCGCTCATTACTTCTAGATTTTGCATCGTGCTATTGAGCGACTCCATCGTAAGTTCTGCATTTTGAAGAACATCGCTTTGAATCTGCTGAATCGTTTCTTGAACACTATTTAATGTTGCTTTGACTTCAGCTGGCAATTGCTTTGCATCTTCTAACAAAATCGAGACTGATGCTTGCCATTCTTCCCACTGAGTTTCTGTCATTTCTGTAATTGTTTCAATTGAAGAAAGACTCGCTCTTGCTGAATGAATTGCGGATTTGAGCGCTGCTGCATCTTCACTTCCAAGTAACGCTCCGATTGCACCATCCTCTACAGCGAGCGCTTCACTGAGCCGCCTAAGTGCATCAAGTGACTTAGAGATATTTATCTCAGCATCATCCCCAAGCAATTGCGTCACCATGCTTTGGGTTGTACCACTTAACGCTATGGATTCGTTCGCTTGCGTTCCAGAACCAACATTAACGATTGATAGCCACGAAGTTGAGCCAAGCAAGCCCGATTTCGCAAAAATGGTCGCATTGTCATACAAGTGAAAATCTTGTTCAACTTGAAATCTGATTTCAATGTTAGTTGTGGGTTCCCCATCGTTAACGATCGGAGTGACATCAGTGACTGAACCAATGATGACGCCACCAAGCCTAACTGGCGAGCCACTCGCCAATGCCCCAACGCCTTCTTCAACTGGAAACACAACTACATAAGAAGAAACACTCTTAAACATCCTATCCCATGCATTTGTCAGGATACTAAACACTACAAAACCAACAAAGATTGAAATCGTGACAAATACGCCTGCGCGTATGTTGTTTTGCCTTTTGTTTCTCACTTGCGACATATACAGTTACTCCTTTGAGGAATGGATAGATGGCCCCTTAGTCAATCTAGGCGCACTTAATCCTAACAAATCTTCAGCATAACTCGTTGCTTCTTTTCTTCTCGTCAAAGGACCGTCTGCGTCCCCTCTTAAGAATTGCCTGATGAGTTGCTGCTTCTCATCAAGTTCGTTGATTCTTTCAAACGGGAAGTCACGGATTTCTTCAAAAACTTCTCGCTTGTCGACCATGAGCATCTTGCCTTTATCAAGCATTGCCATTCTGTCAGCAATCACAAAGGCTGAATCCATTTCATGGGTCACAACCACACTCGTTACGCCAGCTTTTTTCGATAAATCTAGAATCAATTGGTCGATACTCGCGCTTGTAACTGGATCTAAACCTGCTGATGGCTCATCATAGAAAAGTAGTTTTGGGTCTAGAGCTAACGCTCTTGCTAATCCAGCCCTCTTCTTCATTCCACCTGAAATTTCAGAGGGGAACTTTTGAGCCGCTTCACGAAGACCCACCTGCTCAAGTTTAATCTTGACAATAAACTCGATGATGTCTGGGTCTAAGTCTGTGTGTTCCCTTAGTGACAATGCGACATTGTCAGCAACGCTCATTGAATTAAACAGCGCGCCTGATTGGAATAGAATCCCGAATTCTCGCCGAACCTGATTCATCCCCTCTTCATCAAGTTTGCCAATGTCTTCACCGAATACGGTAACAGTGCCCTCATCTGGAATAAAGGTGCCAATCAGATGCCTTAGAAGCGTCGATTTACCCGAACCTGAACCACCCATGATGACGAGCACTTCGCCTTCAAGCACATCAAGGTTTACGCCATCGAGAACCGTTTGCTCACCGAATCTGCAAACTAAATCCCGAGTTGAAATAATTGATTGAGCATCCACTCGCTTCAAACACTCCTAAGGTTTCGACTGAGGATATCGTAAATCACCATGAGTCTTATCGGGAATCTCAACCCATTCAAACTTGTTCAAAAACTGATTTGTACCCTCAATGTCTTCAAATAACTGGTATTTCGCGATTATCGGGATGGATTCACCTGCTTGATTAAACATGAGATACGAGAGCGTAGCCTCCCTTGGCACCATTCCCAGGAACAAATCATTACCATCAATTGCATCTTCACCCGTTTCAGGATTCAACACACAGTGAGTAATCATGCCATACCGCGTTGATACTATTTGTAAAAAACGATGGGTATCATCA
Organism: Planctomycetota bacterium; assembly: GCA_036338245.1. GTDB lineage: Bacteria > Planctomycetota > Phycisphaerae > Phycisphaerales > SM1A02. The sequence goes on along the minus strand of JAYZCQ010000081.1, from coordinate 1,289 downwards.
TTACTCACTAACGAGAAAAAGTCTTCAAAAGATTCAAGTTGACCTGCTTGTGCAAGCTTGATGGCTTCAGCTGGACCGTTGTTAATCACTGAACGAACATTTACATTCCACCAAATGAGACCACCTGCCCAGACCCCTGTGATGAGTGTTCCGAGCAACATCGCCAACCACGCAAGTTTGAGCCCTCGAGTCGTCTGATTTGCTTTAATATCGACGACTGCTCGAAAACCACAAAGAACTGATGCAATGGAAAATAAAGGGCACAAACCCACCGAGCACAAAATGGCAACAACTGCCCAAGGATTGAGTGGCTTCTGTTGCAAGCGGTTGATCAGCTAACTGATTCCTTATCCTTCGCAACGACTTCTTGTGGAATTCCTAGAAACTCAATCATGTAATCTTCGTAAGTTTTTTGATCTTCTTCTCTTGAAAAATCTAATCGAAGTTCATTGATGACTTTAGTCCCTTGACCAATCCAAGCATTCCACTGCTCTTCATCAATGTTATCGAGAATCCACTTTCCGATTTCACCCGGTAATGGCGCATGGCTAAGCGGCTTGCCAGATTTACCGGCTGTATCACTTTGCTCAACTTCTGGAAGTTCCAATCCTGCATCTTGCATGAGGACAGAGATGCCATCCTGCACACGCTTTTCCCCTCTACTGACGGCTTGAACATAGCCTTGCTCAAGTAAGGTTTTTGCTTCATCAACTTTCCCGATTTTAAGAAATGATGCCCCACCAAGTTCCATCGCTCTCGTCATATCAGGGTTTAATGCAATGCATCTATTGAAACTATTCGCTGCTTCTTCAAATCGTTCAGCATCGAAGTACGCTGAACCGAGACTAAAGTGAGCCATATCATTTGAGGGGTCAGCAACTGACATATTCTCAAAACGTGCAATTCTGTCATCTAAATCTGTCATCCTGACCATTGTAACAATCTAGGCTTCATCACTCTGCATTATTGAACTCAAAATCGTTTATGATGTCATCTGCATGACGGAACTCTCAGTGAAACTTGGAACTGAAACGCTCCGAAATCCAATTATTCTCGCTGCTGGTACTTGCGGTGTCATGGGAGAAATCAAGGACGCAATAGACCTTGGACAGATTGGTGCGATTACAACAAAGTCAATCACTCAAGAGCCGCGAATTGGCAATGAACCTCACAGAGTTGCGGATTTGCCCGCTGGCATGCTTAATGCGATTGGACTGGCTAACGAAGGCGTCGATTCATTCATGGAGCACCAAGCGCCGAAGGCTGAATCGCTCAATACGACAGTGATA
>JAYZCQ010000080.1:0-4196 GCA_036338245.1 Planctomycetota bacterium | reverse complement strand
TTATTCATTGAAAGTGCGTTCAACGAACAGTGGCAGCATCCAGAACATGCCATTGAACTTGCACGGTGGATTCGACCATCAATAGCTCAAAGATTACCAACGCAGGGACTAACTACGGTAAAATCTAGGCTTGATTGGTGGCGTAAGTTCAAATGTGGCTACTTGATTGAACAAGGATTTCGAAATGACTAATTCAATTGCACTGAGCGTTGTCATGATGCCGAGTGACGCGAACGCGTATGGCTCCATTTTTGGCGGGATTATCCTTTCATATATTGACCAAGCTGGATTTATCGAAGCAAGGAAGCATGGCGTCCATCGCTGGGTTACGGCTTCCATGGATAGAGTCGATTTTGAGAAGCCTGTTTTTGTAGGTGATGTTGTCAGGTTTTATACAAGCACAATCAAAACCGGAACAAAATCCGTAAGCGTCGAAGTTACAGTCGTTGCAGAGCGTTTCGACAACAATGAGCAAATTGAGGTTACGAAGGCAGAACTAACCATGGTCAGTATTGATGCGGCGGGCAACACTATTCCATTCTTATCTTCACCGACAGCACACGAAAGTCAATCATGACAATTGATATTGCAGTGCTGTTTAGTGGTGGCGGTCGGACTGTTCTCAATTTGCTTAATCAAATCGAAGTTGGAACACTTGATGCAAATATCTCGCTTGCAATTGCATCAAGAGAGGGACTTGTTGGGATCGACAGACTCACTGAGCGTGGTCTCGACGTTGCGATAGCAAGGCGTGTTGATGAACCACTTGAGTTAGGTGATTCACGCACAGTCGCTTGGCTTGAAGACGCTCGCCCCTCTCTTATCTGCCTTTGTGGCTATCTAAGATTGCTACATATTGAGCCATGGATGGAAGGCAAAGTCATGAACATACATCCTGCCCTTCTCCCGAATCATGGTGGCAAGGGTATGTTCGGCATGCATGTTCATGAATCAGTCATCCGGAGTGGCGATCAACAATCAGGATGCACAGTTCATTTCGTAGACGAGCAATATGATCACGGAGAAACAATTGTTCAGTACACGTGTCAAGTAGATGCTGATGAAACCCCTCAATCACTTGCTGACAAAGTGTTTCGGCTTGAATGCAACGCTTATGTAGAAGCAATTAACAAAGTTGCCAGCAAACACAAGGTATGATGTTCAAAAGATATGAGCGAACAGAAAAAAACTAGACCATTTTTGAGAGGACTTGCAGTCCTGTTACCTTCCGTTTTGACGCTGTGGCTTCTCGTCAAGGCGTATCAGTTTATTGATTCCGCAATCGCTGAACCAATCAACAGAGGCATTCGCGCTGGATTCATTGAACTGTCATCAAAAGTAACTCCGATCGCACAGCAGTTCGGAGTCATGCCTTCGCAAGAAGCAATTGAACAAGTTGCACAAGAACAGTTTGTGTCGATGAGCCAATCGGAAGAAATCGCAGCAATCACACATCAGCTTTTAACCCACAACGTTGACACATGGTGGGCAGATCATACCTACATGAATATCGTAGGGTTGATTGTTGCTGCATTCATTGTCTACGTATGCGGAAGACTTGTCGGCGGTTTCCTTGGTCGCTCCCTTTACAAGAAACTTGAACAAGTGATGAGTTCGGTTCCTGTCATCAGCAAGATATATCCGTATGTCAAACAACTCGTAGACTTTCTCATCAGTGACAGTGACAAACCAAAATTTAGCCGAGTAGTTGCAGTTGAATATCCTCGTAAAGGCATTTGGTCGGTCGGCTTTCTCACTGGCGATTCTATTAATTCATTGCAATCAAAACTCCCTGATTCAGTCACAGTTTTCGTTCCAAGTTCACCGACCCCATTTACCGGCTACACCATCACAATCCCACGTGCTGAAATCATCGACTTGCCCATTTCAGTAGAAGAAGCAATTCGATTTGCCGTTAGTGGTGGCGTTTTAAAGCCAGAACATCAGTTGAAAGGTGAAAACGACGATTCTGCTCTTCCTGATAGAATAGAACCTGAAGTGACAGAAACTTCAGGAATTGAAGATTCATGCAAGTAACAATTACCGCCAAACATATTGATTTATCAAACTCAATTGAGGAATATGCTCGTAGCAAAGCTGAAAAGCTCACGAGGTATTATGACCGGACGGAACAAATCGACGTAAAGATTGAAAAAACGACGCATGGCTTCATTATCGAAATCATTTGCGATGTTGAACATCATAACCCCATCGTAGCAACAAGTGAAGAAAATGACGTCTATGCCGCAATTGATGGTTGTATAGACAAGAGCGTTCGTCAGTTGACGGATTTGAAATCAAAAACAAAAGACCATAAATACAACACGCCAACTGGAGGCCAAGAACGATGAAACTGATGGATATTGTTGTTAAGGAAGCAGTTATTCCTGAACTTTCCGCAACTAAGCGCGATGGCATCATTGCTGAACTTGTTGACGCACTTGTTGCAGCAGGCTGTGCAACAGAAGACCAACGAGAAGAGTTTACAAAAGCAATCATTAGGCGTGAAAACAAAGGTTCAACCGGTTTTGGACATGGCGTAGCCGTTCCGCATATCAAACATCCTGACATTAAAGAGATGAAGATTGCAATCGGAAACAGCCCAGAAGGCATTGATTTCAAATCTCTCGATCGCGAGCCTGTATATTCAATCGTGCTTTTACTCAGCCCTGAGGACCAACCTGAAAATCACCTTGACGCCATGGAAGCAATCTTTAGCAACTTGAGCCAAGACACTTTCAGAAGATTCTTACGTCAAGCAACATCTGCTGATGAAGTACTCACTCTTCTAACTGAAACTGACGAAGCAGTGAGGTAAACCTCATTAACAATTCATGTTCGCGAAACAGTTTCGAAACTGTAATCGCTATTCTTCCCTCTATTTTTCTTGAAACTGTTTTAGATATATACTCCCGTGACAACAGCAACAACAACAGTAACCGTCTCAAACAAACTGGGCATGCATGCGCGCCCGGCGATGTTGCTTGCTGAAGTTGCAGGAAGATTCAGTTCGTCAATCACAGTTTCACATGACACCCATGACCCCGTTGATGCTAAATCCATCATGCAACTCATGCTCCTTGCTGCTACAAAAGGAACCAATCTGCACATTACTGCAGATGGCGATGATGCAAACGAAGCTGTTCAAGAGCTTGAGTCCCTCATCAATGCAGGATTCAACGAATAATCATTTACCGAGCTGTTCTTCTTTTTGATCACGCGACATAAGCCCATGAATTGCGTCACTCAGTGACAGTTCGTTATAAAGAACTTGGTACATCATTTCTGATATTGGCATGTCGATGGCGTGCGTCGATGCGAGCGTTCTAACTGCTTTCGTAGTTGCAACGCCTTCAACAACACTGCCCATAGTTGACTCAATCTGCTCTAACGATTCCCCGTGACCAAGTCTTTCGCCGCATGTTCTGTTTCTTCCGTAAGGACTAAAACATGTAGTTGCTAAATCGCCTACACCTGCAACACCAAAAAATGTTTCAAGTTGCGCACCCATAGCAACTCCAAGTCGTGAAATCTCAGCAAGACCTCGCGACAACATTGCTGACTTTGCGTTATCGCCAAGAGATATCCCATCACAAATGCCAGCCGCTATAGCAATCACATTCTTGAGTGCGCCAGCAAGTTCTACGCCCAATGGGTCATGGTGTGTATACAAACGAAGCCAAGGCACATCAAACAAATCCTGAAAGTACGCTGCCGTTTCAGGTGTAGAAGAACTTGAAACAAGTGCAGCAGGTTTTCTCAACACGAGTTCCGTTGCGATGGTTGGACCGGAAAGCACACATGTTGAATGTTGCTGCCCAACACATTCTTCAATAATTTGCGTTGGTAACATGAGCGTTTCAATTTCAATCCCTTTTGCAACACAGCCAATCGGCACGCCATCTTCAAGATTGGTTTTGACATCTTGCCAGACGCTTCTCACAAACTGTGTAGGAATGGCGTTAACGACGCAGTCAGTCTCACTGAGTGCGGTTTTTTTGTCACTCGTAACTACTATTGCTTCAGGCAACATCAACGAAGGTAGTCTTGAAGAACTTCGTGTGGCTGCAAGTGCTTCGACATGGTCTTGGAATGGCCCCCACACTGTGACCTCGATTCCTCGCTCATGCAGGGCGTCAGCGAGCACTAGCCCCATCTGCCCATCGCCTAAAATTGTTGCTCTTAAAGTCATTGTG
>JAYZCQ010000079.1:0-9479 GCA_036338245.1 Planctomycetota bacterium | reverse complement strand
TGCGTTATCGGTTCGCTTAGCTGCGTTTGAAGCACTTGAACCGTCCTTTGTTTCTGTGACATATGGAGCAGGTGGTTCAACGCGAGTTAAAACCAATGCACTCGTCAAGCATCTCGCAACAGAGACGTCGCTTGACCCAATCCCCCACCTCACATGTGTTGGGCATTCCAAAGAGGACATCGATGAACTGCTTACGGGTTACGAAGAAGTCGGCATTGACAACTTGCTTGCACTTAGAGGCGATAAACCTCAAGAGGGTGCAAGCGATAGCGAGTATAGATTTGGAGCAGATTTAGTCAAACATATCAAAGGGTTTGATGGGCGAGCATTTGGAGTTGGTGTAGCGGGCTATCCAGAAGGTCACCCTGAAACACCAAATCGCCTCACGCAAATGGATCATCTCAAAGCAAAGGTTGATGCAGGAGCAGATTGGATTTGCACGCAACTCTTCTTTGACAATAACGCCTTTTATGACTGGAAAGAACGGTGTGAACTCAATGGCATAGATGTGCCAATCTTAGCTGGCATCATGCCCATTACATCCCTAGCCAATATGAAGAGGATGGCTGAACTTGCAGGCGGTACAAATTTCCCAGCAGCCCTTCAACGAAGACTCATGCGATGCCAAGACGATGCTGAAGCAGTGAGGAGTGTAGGCATCAGTTGGGCAGCGGAGCAATGCGCGGATTTGCTCGACCATGATGTCCGTGGAATCCACTTTTTTACGATGAATCAATCGTCTGCGACTGAGGAAATTTACAAATCCCTGGGGGTTACAAGCAGTTCTAAGCTGAGGTAGTCGCAAGATTGCCCATCTCAAGGTATCCTTTGGGACATGCTTAAGTTACGACTCATGTTATTGATGCTTCTTGCATCACCACTGGTATCACACATTGCACTCGCTGCAGCAACCCCGCCTGAGCCGAGCTTGCGAAAACCGCCTAGTACATGGGTTGGGTATGTTCTCATGTTTGTCTTTTTTGGCATCGTGATTAGCGTCAGCATTATGTCAGCAAAGCGCGGGCATCAAGATTAATGAAAGTGTCGCTCAAACAATCTACGCTATTCGCCATTAACGCGGTCTTACTCTTTCTGCTTTGGCATAGCGTGACATCGCGAGTCAGTGATGCCCAAGAAACGAGAGGGCACCGTTACATTGCGGTGAACGGCGATGTCAATGGTGTGACACCAGGTGTTGTTTACATTCTTGATACAACGCATCAAGAACTTATCGCAATCACGTGGGATCACAATGAAAACCGCCTTGTTCCCCTTGGCTATAGACCTATTGCATCAGATGCTGCATCTGCACTGAGAAACTAATGAAACGAAAAGACAATACACCACAAACACTCTTTTCAACTGCATGCATACTTGCAGTGTTACTTGTTGTTTCAATGTGGAAAGGCGAGAAGGACATGGCAGTCGCTGGCGGCGTTGTTACTGGGGAGGGATTCTCAATGCTCTCTGTACCCAATGGCAGTGGAACAGAGTTCCTCTACGTCATCGATGACAAAACAGCAATGTTGATGGTCTACAGCGTCCCTGATGCGCAAAATAGGAAGTTCATTAAGCCGGAAGCTTCTTGGCTCTTGCCAGCACTCTTTAACACAGTAAGAAACTAGTACACTGCACTGATGCTCCAAACTGTTGACAGTGTTATGCTTGAACAACGCGCGCAATCTTTTGCGAAGCGTTCAATCAAGAAGGAATCAAAAATGCAGGGTTTGCGTCTTGTGCTTTCTATGATTGACTTAACAACACTCGAGGGTAAGGATTCCCCCGAAAAGGTGAAATCGCTTTGCAAGAAGGCAGTGCACTTGTACGAAGGCGAGTTGCCAGAACCATTGCCACATGTAGCAGCAGTCTGCGTTTATCCAAGTTTAGTGAAGGTCGCAAAGAAATCGTTAGATGGGAGTGGCGTGAAGGTTGCATCAGTTGCAACGGGCTTCCCAAGTGGTCAATACCCAATTGATGTACGCATCAATGATGTCAAGAAGGCTGTATCGGCAGGCGCGGATGAGATTGACATGGTGATTAATCGGGGTGCGTTTCTTGCGGGCGATTACAAAAAAGTTAAAGAAGAGATTGTGAGAGTCAAAGGCGCGTGCGGCAATGCACACCTAAAAATCATCTTAGAAACTGGCGAACTAGAAACATACGACCACGTTCGAATTGCTTCTGATATGGCTATCGAAGCAGTCTCTCAAACTGGAAAACTCTCAGATGGTGAAGTCTTTATCAAGACATCCACAGGCAAAGTATCTCCTGCTGCGACGCTTCCAGTGACGCTAGTGATGCTTGAAGCGATTCGCGACTTCTATGACAACACGGGAATAAAGATTGGGATGAAACCCGCTGGCGGAATCAAAACTGCGAAGCAAGCGCTTCACTACTTAGTGATGGTGAAAGAAACGCTCGGTGACGCATGGCTTTCACCACACCTCTTCCGTTTTGGAGCCTCGAGTTTAGCCAATGATGTACTCAGGCAAATTGTTAAACAATTGGCAGGGCATTACCCTGCAGGGTATGATTTCAGTGAGGCTTAAATGATGGCTGAAGATACGAAGACACAATCCCCCGGAACCACCCCGACCCCTTGGGACTACAGCGACGCCCCTGAAACAACGCATGTTGATATTGCAAAAAAGTATCAGCTCTATATTGGCGGCAAGTTTGTCTCGCCTAAATCACGTTCATGGTTTGCAACGACCAATCCTTCTACTGAAAAAAAGTTAGCTGACATCGCAAATGCAGGGAAAGCAGATGTGAATGCCGCTGTACTTGCTGCAAAGCGGGCATTGCCAGCGTGGTCAAAGTTATCAGGATGCGAACGTGGTAAATATTTGTACGCCATCGCAAGACGAATTCAAGAACGAGCCAGAGAATTTGCAATTCTTGAAACGATGGATGGCGGTAAACCCATCAAAGAATCAAGGGATGTGGATATTCCTCTTGCTGCACAACACTTTTTCTATCACGCAGGATGGGCAGACAAACTTGAATATGCTTTCCAAGGTCGAAATGTAAAACCAGTTGGTGTCTGCGGGCAAATTATTCCATGGAACTTCCCGTTACTCATGGCTGCATGGAAACTTGCTCCAGCACTTGCATGTGGCAACACTTGCGTTTTGAAGCCTGCTGAAACAACTTCGTTAACAGCCCTTAGGCTCGCAGAAGTGTTTGAAGAAGTTGGCTTACCGCCGGGCGTTGTCAATGTTGTGACTGGAGCTGGCGAAACAGGTGCAGCAATTGTGAACCACCCGAACATTCAGAAGGTGGCTTTTACTGGTTCAACTGAAGTGGGCAAACTCATCATGAATCAAACTGCAGGTAGCGGGAAATCACTGACGCTTGAACTAGGCGGAAAGAGCGCAAATATCATTTTTGCAGATGCTGCAATTGACCAAGCCATCGAAGGCATCGTCTCTGGCATTTACTTTAATCAGGGACACGTCTGTTGCGCTGGCTCTCGCCTCTTTGTTGAAGAGCCAATTCTAGACAATGTCATTAGAAAACTGAAACACCGTTTAAAGTCACTTCGTGTTGGCGACCCGCTCGACAAAAACACCGACGTTGGCGCGATTAATTCTAAATCGCAGTTGCAAACGATTCAAAAGTACATTGATTTAGGTGAAGATGAAGGTGCGACGTATCACAGCTGTCAAACAGAGCGCTTGCCATCAAAGGGCTATTGGTGCCACCCCTGCTTCTTTACGGATGTTCAACCAAGCCACACGATTGCAAGGGAAGAGATTTTTGGGCCAGTCCTTTCAGTCATGTCCTTTAGAACACCGGAAGAAGCGCTGATGCGTGCGAACAACACTCCTTACGGGCTTGCTGCAGGTGTTTGGACTGAGAAAGGCGCGAAGATTTTTGATGTTGCAAGGCAGTTAGAAGCGGGCGTCATTTGGTGCAACACATATAACAAATTCGACGCATCCTCTCCGTTTGGTGGCGTGAAGGAATCTGGCTTTGGGCGCGAAGGCGGTATTCAAGGCCTGAGGCCATATGTGAAGTTAGGCGGGATATCTTGATGAGACGCACCGTAGCAAAAACATACAAACTCTATGTCGGCGGAAAATTTCCAAGAACAGAATCAGGTCGTTCGACCATCGTCAAAAATAAACGTGGCGATATCGAAGCACACATCTGCCAAGCATCACGAAAAGATGTTCGCGATGCTGTTGAAAGTGCAGTAAAAGCAGCAAGTGGATGGACAAATATCACTGCATATCTTCGGGGGCAAATCATGTACCGAATGGCTGAGATGCTTGAAGGCAGACGAGAAGAATTCGTTTCAGCGATTCAGGTCACAAGCAACGCAACTGCGGCGCAAGCTCGCAAAGAGGTTGATGCTGCGACAGATTGCCTTGTTCGCTTCGCTGGTTGGACGGATAAGTACGCACAGATTCTTGGTTGCGCGAATCCTGTTGCAGGACCCTATTACAACTTTACGATTCCACAATCACAAGGTGTCGTTGGCATCATTGCTCCGCAATCGCCATCACTACTTGGACTTATTGCGATGATGGGTGCCCCGCTTTGTACAGGCAATACGGTTGTCGTTCTTGGTTCGCACCTTCATCCGATTCCTGCAGCAATCTTGGGTGAAGTTTGTCATACTTCTGATGTGCCAAGTGGAGTCATCAACTTATTGACTGGAACGAAGAAAGAACTACTTGAGCATTTCTCAACACATCGAAGTATTCAGTGCCTCTATGCAAGTGATGTCACCAAGCCCGAACGAACGCTTATTGAAAAAGGCGCTAGCGATAGTTTGAAGCGAGTGAAGTATTTGCAAATACAAAAAGACGCTTGGTATGACCAAGACCAAACTTCATCGCCTTGGAATCTAGAACATTTCATTGAGATGAAAACGATTTGGCACCCATCATCAAGTCAGTAGGATGAGTTACTCTTTTTCGATGAGGTAAGAGTTGCTTTTGATGGAACTTCTGTGGCTCTGATTGAAATTTGCTTTTGCAGTGAGTTTTTGATACGTTAATTCTGAGTCTGGCAACTCAATCGGAATGCGGTACGTTCGCGTGACCTTATCAAAAAGCGTTCGATTGAGTTCCGGATCATCGAGTTGATGTGTAATTTTTTTGACAAGCATTCCGGAGGGGCTCGTTAAGTGCACTTCAAGCGAACCAATCCCTCGACAAGCAAAACCATCTCCATCGAGCATCGATAAGTGAACGATGACGCTGTTGTCATTAGAAAATCTGGAGAGTGGATGTATCGACATTGACTCAGGCGCATATGCCCATGCCGTCACGCTGGATGGTCCTGTCGCCTTTGGTGCAGAACAGCCCAAAAAAGAGATCGCCACAACTAACAATGTTGTGGCGATGACTAAGATTCTGAAAGGTACAACCAACGTTGGATGGTTAATCCGAAACTTCTTCAATCAGACGGTCAAATGCTGTGGACAACATATCATCGTTGAGATACGCGTCATCAGCAATTGCTTGCTTGATTGCATCAATACGGTTTTGGCGTACTTCTGAGAGCTGATGTATTTTTTCAAGCCAAATTGCTTGAGTCGAAAGTTCAACTGCGTCTTTGCAAGTGGAACTGACACAATCAATAGCTTGAGCTGCTGTTGTGTTTGCAGTTGTGTCTTTCGACACACTTCCCACCACTGCATTTCCTATGACGGAGATTTCTGACATGAACGTTACCTTTGTTTATAAAGTCGTGAAACGACGTTTCCTCAAGTCTCTAACACTTCCCTGCGTTAAATGCGTGCTTGTCCAAACCACCACGGAGGACACCAAAGCACACTATTTTTATCGTGCATCGCGGTACTTTTTCTTGAGTTTTAACTGTTTTTTGGAAGTTTTCATAAAGTCCGATAGGAAACCTCTTTAGGGACACAATAAAGGGGATTTTCGAGGTCAATTCCGTCCGTTAGGATATGCAACATGCGAACCGTTCTAGCATTCATAATGATTGGGTTTTGGGCACTTGGCTGTGCACCCGAAACGACCGCCCCTACCCCTCAAGGGCAAGACGACCTTCTCGATTTAACGAAATGGGATTTTGGTGATGTTGACGTAGATGAAATGCCAAGCCAGATTGGTCGCACATATGAAGATGACGCCGTGTATGCGATTGCAGTTGTAACATTCTCTGGGATAGGGCATCAAGAATCAGCAAAGAAAGCGCTCGCATCACTTTCAATGCAATATCCTCGCCTCGTACAGCAGTTGCAAGTCAGAGATCGCTCACGCGGCTCAGTACTTGCGTTTGGTTCATACGATGGGTATGACGACCCAAACGTAGCACGAGACATCGACACGCTAAAACGCATTGTGAACCCACAGGGCAAACCACTCTTTGGCCAGATTTTCATCAGCAAATTTAGAACACCACTTGCTCAGAGGAGATTACACCCGCACGACTTATGGTCTGTTCGGAAAGAGTTTCCAACAATTGTTCCTATCTACACATTAGAAGTCGCCGTGTGGGGTGACTTTGGAGGCGGTCAATTCCCGAAATCAAAACGAAGAGCGGCAGCTGAATCGTTTGCATCAGAGCTGCGGGCTAGAGGAAATGAAGCGTTCTTTTACCACAATGACGACCGTGATATCAGTTCAGTTACTGTTGGACTGTTCGGGTACAACGCGGTCGACGCATCAACGGGCTTTTACAGTCCAGAGGTTGATGCAATGATTGCCCTTTTTCCAGAGCGACTTGTAAATGGTGAGCAAGTACTTGAATATCTTGACCCGATGAATCAATCGTTTGGCACAAGAGTTCAGCAGCCCATCTTGGCTGAAGTGCCAGTCGATTAAGCGTCGTTTAACAGAGCGTCATCAATATTGTTTTGCTCTGGGCCAATTGAGATGGCACTCATTTGACCAAAAGAGCGTTGGCGTAACCAATCGTTGACATCACCGAGTTTGACTGCGTCAATCTGATCTAATCGTTCTTGCAGCGTCCTGCCGCGACCAAGGGCGTAGAAGTCTGACCAGACTGCGTTTGCCCTTGCTGAGGTTGATTCGCCACTCATGACGAGGCGACTTTTCATTCTTAACGTCGTGCGATTAAACTCATCTTGAGTGATGCCTTCTTTAAGTTTATAAAGTTCATTAAGGCAGACATCAATTGTTTCTTGAGCGCGTTCGGGTGTTGTACCAGCGTGCATTTTTATTGTTGACCGGTCTTTAGCAGGTGCATACCGAGCAGCAACGCTATAGCAAAGGGACCGTTCTTGTCTAACTTGTGTAAAGAGACGCCCGCTCGATGCACCACCAAAAGCAGTCATTGCAATTGCTTCATGCAAAGAATGTTCATCTGTAATGTTTGGCGCATCAGCAGCAATGCCAATGTGCACCTGTGAAGATTGTTGTTGAACGAAGCCATAACCTCGTTCAGGCGAATCTTTCGCGTGTGCTGGTTCAGCTTGACCCGTCCAATCCGCTACTTCCTTATTAACCATCTGGGCGATGTCATCGAATTGGAAATTGCCTGCAAGGGCGAGAATTGAACCATTTGGTAAAAAACGCTGCGATTTAACTTCATTAAGGCGCTGAATAGTCGCCCCTTCGATGCATTCCTTCTCGCCATATCCAGTCCTGTTAAATGGAGAGGCATAGTGTCGCTTGTTTAACTCTATTGATGCGAGCGATGCCGGGTCGTCTCTAAGGGAATCAAGACTTTGCAAGCACAGCGACTTGCACGCATCTAAATCACCCTCTGGAAGCGTAGGCGAGTTGATGATGGAATAAATTAGCGGGAATGCAGCATTAAGTTTGCTAGCAAGCATGACTGCAGAGACAAAGATGAATTCCTTGCCACACGAAACATGCTTACGCACACCTAGTCTTTCAAGTGCGTGTTGGTGTTCAAGTGCAGAGAGTCCTGATACGCCTCGTTGAACTAGTTCAGCGAGGACAGCGCTCTCGCCATCGTTACTATTTGTTGCAATGCCAGCGGGAACTGCAAGGTGAAGTGCAACAGTTTGAACACCCACTCTTTGTTCGCCGCCAATGATTAAACCGTTATCTAAATTAGTGTGCTCAATGTGTTGCATAAGGGTGGAAGGATACATTAATTAACAATATAGATAAAAAATTTATTTTTTTTTAAAACGAATGTAACCGTAACATTTAGTTATTGGTGCAATTATTTTTAGAAATGTAAAAACAAAAACAGTTAAACAGTCATCTTTAAATCACTTGTTAAATGTCTCTTGTTTATAAAAGTTTAAGTTGTAAGTGTAAAATTAATAAAAAGTTATATAACATTACAGCGTTATACATTCTTCTGTTTATAAAGTTAAAAAACCTTACGCAAAGCATAAGCAACGCGGAATTGTTGCGCCGTTACATGCAATTTGTTTTTGTAAAGAAGGGTGTAAACCACGTTAACAATAAAAAAAATATGTAAAGCACCTTCCAAAGCGAGTCCGATACGGTTACAAATTCTATTGGCGGAGGGTCCGTCAGTGGTCCGAACGTACGTACAGTTCAAACAAGGAGGTCAATGATCATGGCCAAAAAGAAAGCAAAGAAGAAAGCTACTCGCAAGAAAGCTACTCGCAAGAAAGCTACTCGTAAGAAAGCTACTCGTAAGAAAGCTACTCGCAAGAAAGCTACTCGTAAGAAAGCTACTCGTAAGAACGCTACTCGCAAGAAGGCTACTCGTAAGAAGGCTACTCGTAAGAAAGCTACTCGTAAGAAAGCTACTCGCCGTCGAAGAAAATAAGCAATACGTTTTTCAAGTTAGGATCACACAGAAGCGACCCCAGTTGGGGTCGCTTCTCATTTGAAGGACCACTGGCTTTCACCTGCTTTCCATGTCATAATATGACCGTTGCACTGAACTCATTCATACGACTCGATTTAGGGAAATTCTATTACCCATGACACACATTATTGCTGAACCATGTATCGGAACCAAAGACACCTCCTGTGTGGATGTTTGCCCAGTCGATTGTATTCACCCCATGAGCGACAACGATAAGTTTGGAGATGCCGAAATGCTCTACATTGATCCAGACACCTGTATTGATTGTGGCTTATGTGTAGACGAGTGCCCCGTGCAAGCAATATTCCCAGAAGAGGATTTGCCAGAAGAGTGGCATAAGTACATTCAGATTAACACCAATTATTTTAATTAAACACCACTGATGGCATTGGACTCTTCGGTCCAATCGGAAACACGATCACTCAATGTCAATTCACTCGACATTGTTTTTCTGTATCCAAGCTTTCTTACAACTTCCAAAACATCCGTCCAAGTAGGAAATGTTCTTCCGTTTGCTTCTTTAAATGCATCGATTGCAACCAAGAACATGAATTGCTCTTGCGTCATCTCTTCTTCCTCGACCGCGACGTCGTTCGAGATCCTTTGTAGTACTTTTTAATCCCCGTCGATCTAATCCAGTTCGTCTGTCCACTACCTCCCCAGTACCCACTGGCATCGAGGAGTCGCTATGCTGTCCTGGTTGTTCCGTCACGTTGGCA
>JAYZCQ010000078.1:0-13249 GCA_036338245.1 Planctomycetota bacterium | reverse complement strand
AGCCGAGATGGTTCAGATGAACCATACCGGCCAAGCATTATGAAGAGGTTTTATAAAGTACTCGCAATAGTGCTTGCAATTTGCATGATTGGAAGTATTTTACTTTCAATCGTTAACTTTTTATTTGCTCAGTAAAGAGCTCGATTGATTCCATGTCACTTGGTCCGAGTGGTCCGACAGGGGTAAGCACAACCCAGTCAGTAATGTCATCTCGCACAAATGATTCTTGATGTCCTTCATTGAGAGTGTCAACAACATGTGGTTGATGTGCAAGTGTAGTTTGAATGTTCTGTTCATTAACATTATCCACAGTAAACCAAAGGTATTCTCGTGGGGCGTTCTCTTCTTCATTGTTTGCCCAAGGCACTTGCACCATACATGCCGCATGGTCACCTTTACCAACGCTTTTTGCGACTTCAAGGAAGGCATCCCAGTTTTGATGGGCAAGCGAACGCCTTCTATTTGTAGATCGAGTTGTTTTTGCAATCGCAGTTTTGGAAGAACGCAACACTTCAAGTGTTTGGAGCGGGCAGAGCAAAGAATGGTTTTCCGAAGTTACTACTGCGCTTCTAAATGGCCGCTCTTCCCGCCCGGGCATATCGTCGCCAAGCATCTTGAGTGCCTCCGGCACCTTAATAAGTGACAAGTTCAGCCCGTGACCGATGGTGAAGGTCTGGCCGACCTGGGGAAGGTTTTGTTCAAGCGTGAGGGCTGCAAGCCCATCGACGCAATGCACGCCTTCTGTTGACAACACTGCAGGCACGCTAAGCATCTCAAGTTCAACTTTTCCGCAACGCTCAAGTCCATGCGTTGAAATCCAAGCCCATCGTTCTTCAGGTTCAACGTCTTCAGGTGCTTCTATGAGTCGTGTTAACCACAAAACCTCTTCTGGTGCATCAACATCTTGGAAGAATAAGTCTTCAATGACATGTTTTGGATACCACCGTCCAGTTGGAACATCACAAATTGAATGTACGCCAAACGGCAGTGAGCCAAAGAGTCTCATTAGATTTGTAAAGTGGGTCAGTGGATCCGCAGGGTGTAGTTTCGTTTGCATCGCAAGCATTGAGCCAGTTGTGATCTCTTGTTGCGATTTTATTTCTTCTGAAAGTTCTTCTCCCCACAAAATGACATCTGTTGGGATTGAAGGAACGCGCAGGCGAATTGCCCAGGGTGTTTCTTCGACCCATTCAACATCGATTGGCTCTTCAGCGAAATTTGCAATTGCTTTTGCGATTTCTTCGGGCGTGAAGGAATCTTCTGTGAAAACAATCCGGAATTCAGTGACAACTGGTTCATCAAGTACCCAGGAGGAATCACCATCAAGCCCAGCAAAGGAAAGGATGTCAAATTCGTGGTTCATTTAGTTTGCGACAATGTTGACGATTTGTTGAGGCACAACAATGATTTTCCGAATGGTTTTGCCTTCAATGAGGGAAGCAATGTGTTCATCTTGCACGGCAAGCGCTTCGATATCTTCTTGCGAAGCATCTGCAGGCACTTGAATTTTTCCGCGGACTTTACCCATGATTTGCACAGGCAGTTCAATGACATCGCTCGTGAGCATCGTTTCATCAAATGACGGCCATGGTTCAAACGCGATGCTTGTGTTGTTGCCAAGTTTCGAATGGAGTTCTTCAGCAATGTGAGGTGCAAATGGCGATAACAAGCATGCGAATCTGGCAAGTTGGTCTCTTGTAATTGAACCTTCTGAAGTTGCAGCGTTAACAAACTCAATCATCGAAGCAATTGCAGTGTTGTAACTTAACTGCGGAATGTCTTCAGTAACTTTTGCAATTGTCGCATGCAGCGCGCGTTCGACGCCATCATTTGCGGCTTCTGCTAAATCGCTACGAAGGCCACCACTTTGCTCGTCTATTGCAAGTCGCCAGACTCTTTGAAGGAATCTGTGTACACCAACGATGTCGCGTGTGTTCCAAGGCGCTGAAGCTTCAAGTGGACCCATGTACATTTCATAGAGGCGAAGTGTGTCCGCACCATACTCTTCAATCACATCATCAGGGTTAACAACATTCCGAAGTGATTTACTCATTTTCGCAATGACTCGTTCGACTTCTTTTCCAGTGTCGATGTCAATAAAGACGTCGCCGCGTTCTTCAACTTGATGCACCGGCACAAGCGATTTATTTGCGCGTTGATATGCATAACTTGTCAAAAGACCTTGGTGGAACAGTTTTGTAAACGGCTCTTTCGAAGAGACCTCGCCTAAGTCGAACAGCAGTTTGTGCCAGAACCTCGCGTAGAGCAAGTGAAGGACAGCATGTTCAGCGCCACCAATGTATAAATCGACGCCGTTACTCATCCAATACTGTTCTGCTTCTTTGTCAACAAAACGGGAGTTCTCATGTGGGCTGCAGAATCGAATTGCATACCAACACGAACCCGCCCAGCCCGGCATTGTGTTCGCTTCTCTTGTGACTGGCGTGTCCGGAGGAAGCAGTGATAGGTCAACGCCAGCCTCACCAGCAGTCGTTTGTAGCCAATCTTTTGCTTTTGCTAAAAGTGGAAGTGGGTCTTCTGACTCAATTGGTTCGTAGTCAGTGAGTGGTGGAAGTTCAACTGGAAGCATTTCATCGCTGACTGGGTAGTGCAAACCACTTTCATCAAAGACAACCGGGAATGGTTCACCCCAATATCGTTGACGTGAGAACAACCAATCTCTTAACCTGTAATTTGTTTTTGATGCACCGGTTCCGTTCGCTTCAAACCAATCGATGATGGTTTGTTTGGCTTCATCGGTTTCTTTTCCATCTATAGAGATAGCGTCGCTTGAAGAGTTAACCGCAATACCTTTGCCAGAGAAGCATTCATCATCGCAAGCGTCAATTGGCTTGACGACTTCTCTAACTGACAAATTGAATGCATTTGCAAACTCATAGTCTCGCTGGTCATGTGCTGGCACTGCCATGACTGCGCCATGCCCATATCCCATTAACACATAATCAGCGACCCAAACAGGTATACGCTCATTCGTCGCTGGGTTCATTGCATAGAGTCCAGTGAATAACCCGCTTTTCTCTTTTGTGTCTGCCATTCGGTCGACCTCGGAACGATTCTTTGCAGTTTCAACATACTTGCGAACAGCATCAGCATCACATTCACTAGTTGGATTTGCAAGCACTTCTTGAATAAGTTCATGCTCAGGTGCAACTACCATAAATGTTGCGCCGAAAATCGTGTCGGGTCTTGTTGAATAGACGAGAAGCGATTGCTCTGTTCCTTCAATGTTGAAGTTAATATCTGCGCCTTCACTTCGACCAATCCATTCTCGCTGCATTCGCAGTGTTGATGATGGCCAATCAAGCCCCTCAAGATCGCTGAGCAATCTGTCAGCATACGCAGTAATTCTAAACATCCACTGCTTTAGTGGTCTGCGAACAACAGGGTGATTACCTCGTTCGCTTAGGCCATCAATCACTTCTTCATTTGCAAGCACAGTTCCAAGTTTTGGACACCAATTGACAACCTGAGTGCCAAGATATGCTAGTCGATGCTCATCAATGTATTGAGCTCGCTCGATTTCATTTCGTTCATTCCACGGCGTACCATCACATGCTCGCGTGCCTTCATCGAGTTGCGATATGAGTTCAGAAATGGGTCTTGCGGCTTGTTTATTGTTATCAAACCAAGAGTTGTAAGCCTTGAGCCAAATCCACTGTGTCCATTTGTAATACTCAGGGTCTATGGTTGCAAACTCACGAGACCAGTCGTAACTAAAACCAATTTTTTGAAGTTGACCCCTAAACGTGCCAATGGCTTTTTTAGTCGTCTTTGCAGGATGAATACCGGTTTCAATCGCATATTGCTCAGCGGGCAGACCGAACGCGTCCCAGCCCATCGGATGGAGCACATTAAACCCATTCATGCGTTTAAAACGAGATAGAATGTCACTGCCGATGTAGCCAACTGGGTGACCAACATGAAGACCAGCTCCACTTGGATAGGGGAACATGTCTAAGCAGTAAAACTTAGGCTTGCTTGCGTCAAATCCGTTGTCACCAGGATTGCCAATATGGAATACTTTTTCCGCTTGCCAATGCGCTTGCCAACGTGATTCAATTTCGTTTGCAACGGTTGAACCGTAGCGAAACGCATTATTTTGCTGAGCCTGCGTGTCCATAGTCAAGAATGATACGCGAAGAATTAGTTTCGTTTTGCTTTTAGTTTCTTAATGTACTTCTTGGCTTCACCAACAAGGTAGAAACTACCAGTGACACAGATTAAATCGTCTCGACTTGCTGCTTGGGCAGCGATTTCAAGTGCTTCTTCAAGTGTGTCAGCAATTTGAGTCATTTTCCCACTTTGTTCAGCAAATGTCTTTTGAAGAATCTTTGGACTTGCAGCACGTTGATTGTCTTTAGCTTTTGTAAAGATAATCTTGTCAGCACCTAATCCGACTCTGTGAAGCATGCCTTCGACATCTTTGTCTTGGCAACAACCAAAAATGCAAACCATTGAGTCGTATGGTATGTGAGCGCCAACAGCTTTCATGAGCGTCGTCAATGAACTTGGGTTATGAGCGCCATCAACAAGAATTCGAGGTCTATGGCAAATCATTTCCATTCGTCCTTCAACCTCTGTCTTCGCAAGGCTGTCGTACGTAGAAAGTTCATCAATTGAATAGTTCATTGTTGCGAGCTGGTTGACTGCAGCCAGTGCTAGGGCGCAGTTTTTTGCTTGATGTTCTCCTTCAAGCGGCACTGGAATGTGCATGTAATTAGTTTCTTCAGTAATCAAACAAATGCGAGTGTGTTGCTTGCCGTCCGACCCTCCGCCAAAGCGGGCACTGAATTCAATGTCATCACCGATAACTTTAACGCTAGTCTGTGTTTTTTCTGCGCATCCC
Source organism: Planctomycetota bacterium (assembly GCA_036338245.1). GTDB lineage: Bacteria > Planctomycetota > Phycisphaerae > Phycisphaerales > SM1A02. Next base: position 8,382 of record JAYZCQ010000078.1, on the reverse strand, counting down.
TTTAACACTTCAGCAACTTCTGGAGTTTGAGCAGTACTTAATGCTGGAACGCCTTTCTTGAAGATGCCTGCTTTTTCTTTTGCAATCTCTTCAAGCGTGTTTCCGAGAATGTGGGTGTGATCTAAATCAATCTCAGTAACGAGCGTCATAATAGGATGAATAACATTCGTTGAGTCTAAACGTCCACCAAGACCAGTTTCAATAATCGCTAGGTCTACAGCTTCATCTGCGAAGTATTTGAAAGCAATAGCTGTCATGAGTTCAAAGAAAGTAGGCTCAAGCTTTTTTGATTCTGCAGCACTGACGACTTCACCAAGTAGTGCAATAAATGCATCTTCTTCAACCATTGCATTGTTGACGACAACTCGCTCGCGTATTGTTTCAAGGTGAGGTGAGGTGTATTCACCAACGGTGTAACCATTACCTCTTAACATTGAAGATAGCATTGCTACTGTTGAGCCTTTGCCAACTGTGCCGGCAACGTGAATCATCGAGACAGCATCTTGGGGATTGCCAAGTGCGTCCAAGAGGTCTCTCATCCGGCCAAGCTTGAATGTTTCTTCGTCGTACTGAACAACTCGCATACGCTCAAAGTCAGTCTGATTGAGGAGGTATTTCACAGCACTTGAGAAAGTCTTGATTGAAGCGGCACCCTTCTTTTTCGTCGTTTTTGACTTCGATTTCGTGCTTTTTGATGTAATTGTCTTTGATGTAGCCATAGCCATACTATTTTACCATAACACGCAATGGATTTCAAATTGCCTAATGTAAACCATTGCAAAATAGGGATTTAAGAGTCAATTAGACATTTTTCGGTTGAGGCAAGAAATGTCTATTTGAGTTCCAGTTTAAACGAAACAATCTGGCGAGAATACGGTACAAGCATCTGCTATCTTTCTCAACATGGATGTAAGGAATGTAATTAATGATTAGAGACATCGACCATATTCTTATTGAACGAGGCGCAATCTCAGACAGAGTGAGGCAGCTTGGTCAGCAAATCATGCAAGACCTCGATGAGATTGATGAAGAAACAGAAATTGTACTTGTTGCCGTCATGACTGGCTCAATCATCTTTGTTGCTGATTTGATGAGGCACCTCAATAAGAAAATCAGAATCTCACTCATGACTGCAAGTAGTTATGTAGGAAAGTCAATGGAAACAACCGGCGAACCAGCACTCGGCAAACTACCATCAGTAGAGGGGAAACACGTGCTTCTAGTTGACGACATCCTCGACTCAGGAAAGACGCTCACGAGAATTAGAGAAGAACTCATTGAGCAGCAACCAACATCGCTTCATTGTTGTGTTCTGCTTCTAAAAACACTCGACTCAGCGATGAGTGTGCCATGTGAGTATGTTGGGTTTGATATCGAAGACGAGTTTGTTGTTGGGTATGGGCTTGACTACGACGGTTACTACCGCAACTTCCCTGACATCGGCGTCATCGTTCCGTAGTTTCAATTCAAGAAGGAATCGGAACCGTTTCTAACACTTGTTGCATGATACGCCGAGTTGCATTGGTGTCACCATCTTGCATGTACGCTCGGCTCACAATACGGTGTGCGCACACCGGCAAGACATTTGATATGACATCTTCCGGAACACAATAATCTCGACCAGCAAGCATCGCGGTTGCTTTTGCTACTTGAGTGAGTGCAAGACCACCACGCGTGCTGATGCCAACCTGCAAATCTTCTGCATTGCGAGTCGCAGTTGATAACTCAATTATGTACTCAATGAGCGAATCTGCAATTTTGATTGTGTCGACTTGTGCTTGCAACTGGCACACTTCGACAGAGGTCATCACTGGCGTAAGTTCATGGAGTTGCGTTCTTGATGGTTGCTGTTGCAATACACGGCTCTCATCATCAGGAGAGGGATACCCCAAGTGAATTCGCATAAGGAATCTATCGAGTTGGTTCTCGGGTAAAAAGTATGTACCTTCAAACTCGTATGGATTTTGTGTTGCAATCACCATGAATGGCGAATCAAGGCGCTTGGTGTCACCATCAATTGTTACAGAATTTTCACTCATCGCTTCAAGTAGAGCAGATTGTGTTCTTGGCGTAGTTCGGTTGACTTCATCTGCAACAACAATGTTGCTAAACACTGGGCCCGCTTTGAACTGGAACGTCGAGGAGGATTGGTCAAACATGTTGATGCCAGTAATGTCGCTTGGCAACAAGTCTGGCGTGCACTGAATGCGTGCAAATGTGCCGTCAATCGATTTCGCTACTGATGTCGCAAGAACTGTCTTACCTACACCAGGAACATCTTCAATCAGAATATGTCCTCTTGCGAGTAAGCACGTGATTACACGATCAATAGCAAGGCTATTGCCCATAAAGACGGAGGCAATGTTTTGCCGGAGTGATTTCAACAACTTTGTAGTTGATTCTGCCATACAGTATGGAGGAGTATAGCGATTGAATCACATGCAGGAAGACGAAAGTAAGGAACAAAAACCACCAATTCTCGACGATGTAAGTCGAGTAAGAATTGCGATTCCATTTAATTGTGTTAGGTGCAGTTACGACTTGATAGGGTTAACAGGAGATGCAGATTGCCCCGAGTGTGGTCAACCAGTACGCGTTTCAATATTTGAGACAATTGATCCAGCGGCAAAAAAACTTTATCAACTGCCTAGTCCTAAAGTCATTGGAAACATGCTTCCGCTCATTGTGAGTTCATTTTTTATATCAGCAATTGGATTTTTAGTGGCTGCTGTGTTGTCTAATACTCAATACGCAACTGCGTTAGATAATTCGTGGGTTGACATTCCGGGTCGATCTTCAGATTTCTACATCGTTGGAATTTGCTTTGCTTTGTTAACATTTTTGTTTACTTTGCCAATCATGAAAGTGAATAAAGATGAACACCTTGAGGGTTGCAATCAGGGGATTCGCGTTATCTGTTTTGGGTCAATAGGATGGCTACTGAGTGTATCGATTGCTTTTGTTTATGAGACAATGGGTGAAGGAATGAGGTCAGGTCTAACATATATTCCTTCGATGGTTGTTGATACATTTTTCCCCGCTAGTGCAGTTTTAATTTTGTTTATTGGGTTCAAGATGTTCATCCCCAGAATTGGAAACCGATCAAGAGTTTTTCGCCAATCACAGGTGAGTCGCCAGCGAATGAACGATTTGTTATTCGCATTAATCGTTGTTTGTGTTGGGCGGTTATTGATTGCATCAAATCTAGTTGATTCAAATGCATATTACTTTGGAACAATAATCTTGACGATGGGGATTGCGTTAGTCCTCGTTGGTCTGAGTTATGTGGTTTGGAATACCCTCTGGATACGCAAATCACTCTTGTCTCCGCCACCTTCAATCCAAGAACTTGTTCGCTCAATCGACTAGTTGACTGCCAGCATGGCAGTTATTGCACGCCGCATGGGGCACTTGGCGGACTTTTTTGCCCCGCTTTAGAGCAAAACCGCTCTTTATTACCCATAAACAGGGGGTGACACTGGCGCATGGTTTGTAATACAGTGTGTAGTTCCCTCAAGAGCATCGTGCTCTAGGGAAGGAAAGAAGGAAGAGACCTTTTATAAAAAAGACGGTCTTTGAATCAGGAGATGATGATCGATGGCAGTGAAAGAAATTTCATTCGATGTAGAAGCACGCAAGAAGATGCTTCAAGGCGTTGAAAAACTTGCAACAGCAGTGAAGTCAACCCTTGGCCCTCGTGGCAGGAACGCCGTGATTGATAAATCATGGGGCGGTCCAACTGTGACCAAAGATGGAGTCACAGTGGCAGAGGAAATCGTACTTCGTGACAAAGTTGAAAACCAAGGCGCGCAGCTTGTTAAAGAAGTTGCATCAAAAACATCTGATGATGCTGGCGATGGCACAACAACTGCAACAGTGCTCGCTGAAGCAATCTTCAAAAGCGGCATTCGTCACCTTGCTTCTGGTTGTGATGCAAACGCAATGGTGCGGGGCATTCACAAAGCAGTGAGCGCTGTGACTCAATCAATTTCAGAGATGTCAACGCCAGTCGATGACAACATTGAAGCGGTTGCCACAATTTCTGCGAACAACGATGAAGAAGTTGGCAAGATAATGGCTAAAGCGTTCAGCAAAGTTGGCAAAGATGGTGTCATCACTGTTGAAGAAGGCAAGAGTTTGGATACAACAATTGATGTTGTTGAGGGCATGCAGTTTGATAGAGGCTTCTTAAGTCCAAACTTTGTAACTGATGTAGACAACATGACAACGGTTCTTGACAAACCACTCGTCCTCATCTTTGAAGAAAAACTTGAAAGCGCTAAGCAAATTGTTCCACTCCTTGAAAAAGTAATGGAATCAAAGAGACCGCTACTCATAATTGCTGAAGATGTCACAGGCGAAGCGCTTTCAACATTAGTCATTAATAAACTTCGCGGTGTTCTTCAAGTTGCAGCGGTTAAAGCGCCTGGATATGGCGATAGACGCAAAGCAATGCTTGAAGACATCGCTGTTCTTACTGGCGCTGAAGCAATTATGAAAGATCTTGGCATGGACATCGAGAAAATTAGTTTGACGCAACTGGGTCAAGCAAAGAAAATCGAAGTTACAAACAATGAAACGACAGTTGTTGAAGGTGCAGGCACAACGGATTCAATTCAACAACGTATCGAGCGAATCCGCTCAGACATCTCTAATAGCACTTCAGATTACGACCGCGAAAAGTTACAAGAGCGACTTGCGAAACTTGCCGGCGGCATTGCACAAATTAATGTTGGTGCAGCGTCTGAAGCTGAGCTTAAGGAACGCAAGGCTCGCGTTGAAGATGCGCTTCACGCAACTAGGGCAGCAATCGAAGAAGGCGTTGTTCCAGGGGGCGGTGTAAGTTTTATCCGAAGCATGAAATCACTTGCATCTGTCAAAGAATCTCTTAAAGGAGATGAGAAGGTTGGCGTTGACGTCATCGAAGATGCTCTCACAATTCCACTTCGAACGATTTCAGACAACGCTGGAGCGAAAGGCTCTGTCGTTGTATCGAAAGTCGCTGAGATGGAAGGCGCAAATGGATTCAATGCACTCACACTTGAATATGGCGATTTGTTTGCTGATGGCGTGTTAACGCCTGCAAAAGTTGACCGCTGTGCACTGCAAAATGCAGCATCAGTGTCATGCATGCTTCTTTCAACAGATTGCATTGTGACGAGTGTTCCTGAAGACGCTCCAGCTGAAGGTGCCCCAGGCATGGACCCAATGGGTGGCATGGGTGGCATGGGCGGGATGGGTGGTATGCCAGGCATGGGCGGCATGCCGGGCATGGGCTTCTAATTTAAAGAATGAATAGAAAGACAAAGTTTGGAGATAACAATGGCAGTTAAACCACTTGAAGACAGAATCCTCATTAAACCAATTGAAGCAGAAACCCAAACTGCATCAGGTATTTTTCTTCCCGAGTCTGCAACTGAAAAACCAATGCAAGGCAAAGTCATCGCGACTGGTCCTGGCAAGTTGCTAGAAAACGGCGAACGAGCTGAGCCAACTGTAAAGTCTGGGGATGTTGTGGTGTATGGAAAATACTCAGGTACAGAAATCGAAATCAAAGGCGAGTCGCACCTCATCGTTAGAGAAAGCGAACTGCTTGGACTTGTTCAAGGCTAATTGAAGAGAAGACAAAGTTATGACAGCAAAACAAATGAAATATGACAGCGCTGCTCACGAAGAGTTTCGTGATGGTGTTCAAAGCATGGCAAAAGCAGTTGGGCTCACGATGGGACCTGCTGGTCGAAACGTCGTTGTTCAAAAGTCCTTTGGTGCGCCAAGTGTGACTAAAGACGGGGTTTCAGTTGCTAAAGAGATTGAGTTGCCAGAAGCATTTAAAAACATGGGTGCAAAAATGGTCCATCAAGTCGCAAAGAAAACAGCAGATATTGCTGGCGACGGCACGACTTCTGCAACGATTCTTGCAAACAGCATTTTCAATACAGGATTGAAACACATTTCTGTAGGCGCAAATCCCGTCACTGTCCAGCGCGGCATTTCAGCAGCGGCAAGAGTTGCAACTGAAACTGTGAACACCTTTGCGACGCCCTGCGAAGGCATTGAAGATTTAAAGAAAATCGCACTTGTTTCTTCCAACCATGATGATGTCATCGCTTCAATCATTGCTGAAGCAATCGATAGAGTTGGTAGCGATGGCGTTGTTGAAGTCGAAGAAGGGAATGCTTCTGAAACGTCACTTGAGTACGTTGAAGGCATGGCATTTGATAAAGGTTTCTTAAGTCCTTACTTCATGACTGACCCAAAAACTGCAGAATGCGTTCTTGAAGATGCCAGCATCCTCATTTATGAAAAGAAGATTTCAAATCTTGCTGATTTGCTCCCTTTACTAAATAAGACTGCGACTGCAAACAAGCAATTGCTACTCATCGCCGAAGACATCGACAATGAAGCACTTGCAGCTCTTGTGATCAATAGGCTTCGCGGAACACTAAAAGTATGTGCAGTGAAGGCTCCAGGTTTTGGCGACCGTCGAAAAGCAATGCTTGGTGACATTGCTGTGTTGACAGGTGGCACATTCTTTAGTGAAGACTTAGGTCGAAACCTAGAAGATGTTGAACTTGATGAACTCGGTGAAGCAAAACGTGTTGTGGTCACAAAAGATGGCACAACAATTGTCAGAGGCGCTGGCAAGTCTGAAGATATTGATGCACGTGCAAATCAAATCACGGCACAAATCGAACGTTCAACAAGCGATTACGACAAAGAGAAGTTACAGGAACGTCTCGCCAAACTTACTGGCGGAGTTGCAGTTATTCAAGTTGGCGGTGTAAGCGAAGTTGAAATGAATGAACGTAAGGACCGCGTTGATGACGCGCTCGCAGCAACTCGTGCAGCAGCACGCGAGGGGTATGTTGCTGGTGGTGGCGTTGCATATATCCGCACTATTGATGCGATTCAACAAGCTAGAAAGAAAGCCAAAGGCGATGCAAAATTAGGGTACGACATTCTTGCTCAAGCACTTGAAACACCTGCTCATCTCATTGCTTCAAATGGCGGCATCGAAGGCGATGTTGTTGTTGAAAAGATTAAAGAAGGCGAAGGCGGTTTCGGTTTTAATGCTTCGACACAAACGTACGAAGACCTTGTTCATGCAGGAATCATCGACCCAGCACTTGTTGTTTGCACCGCAATCCAAAACGCTGCTTCAGTTGCTGGCTTAATGTTAACTACGAATGTCATCATTACTGATTTGGATGATGACGATGACCCAATCGAACAAGCAGTGTTCTAAGTTGATGTAGATGGCTGTTACGCAGTGCTATTACGAAGTTCTTGGGACAACTCGGAACGCAGATAGTTCCGAGATTAAGCGGTCGTATCGCCGTCTTGCAATGAAGTATCACCCGGATAGAAATCCGGGCGATGATGAAGCAGAACGCAAGTTTAAAGAATGTGCTGAAGCATATGAAGTACTTTCAGATTCGCAAAAGCGTCAAATCTATGACCAGTACGGTCATGATGGTTTGCGAGGTAGAGGGCAAGCAACGCATGATTACCACAACATGAATGTGGATGACATCTTTTCGATGTTCAACGATATTCTTGGCGGTGGCGGCTTTGGTTCAAGAGGGCAAACTAGACAGCGTCGCGGATTTGATTTAGAAACTGATATTGAGATTACGCTTGAAGAAGTGCTCACAGGCACCGAAGAAGATGTGGAATTCGACCGGCTCGATGTTTGCGATTCATGTCAAGGCAGCGGCGCAAAAGCGGGCTCACAACCGCAAACATGTGCAACGTGTCAAGGCCAAGGCAAAGTTGCGCAGCAAGGCCTTGGTGGCATGTTCCGAATGGTTACTGGATGTCCCACATGCCACAGCAAGGGAAGCATCATCACGGACCCATGTTCTGAGTGCCATGGAAAAGGTCGTAAAGCAGTCCATCGCACACTTCGCATCAAGATTCCAGCAGGCATCCATCACGGGCAAGCCGTCCGCGTCTCGGGTGAAGGCGAACCGCCTGCACCGGAAGTCTCGCCTGACGGCTCCGGAACAAGGGGCGACTTGCATGTTGTTGTCCGCGTTAAAGAAGAAAAACAGTTTGAACGTGATGGGAATAACTTAATTTCAGTTGTTCCAGTTGCATTTACACAACTCGCTCTCGGAGCGACCATCGAAGTTGAAACAATTGATGGGAAGCATCAAGTTGAGTTGCCTGCAGGAACGCAAACGAATGAAATTTTCAGCGTTGCAGGCGCAGGTCTTCCAGAACTCCGTTCAGGAAAACGCGGTGACTTAGTTGTTATTGTCAAACTGATTGTGCCAAAGAAACTCACTGAGGAACAAAGAACGTTGCTTGAGTCGTATGCAGACTTAGAACATGTTCCTGTCAACGAGCCCGAAACATCGTTTTGGGATAAAGTGAAAG
>JAYZCQ010000077.1:0-6039 GCA_036338245.1 Planctomycetota bacterium | reverse complement strand
AGTGCGGATTTGGATGAAGACGGAACAGTTGATGTGACAGACCTTCTTGAACTTATCGCAGCGTGGGGCGACTGCGTGTGACGAAAACAACCCACTCGCCAATGCCACACAGAGGCGTTGGCGTGAGCCGCTGCCTCTGTGCGGACGGGTGGATGGTAAAGGGAGAAAGAAGAAAGAAAGTTAGTTAAGCGCTATAGCGTGATTCCATTTCACTTGCGTGTTCTTTGAGTTTATTGATGCCTCTGTATTTCCAGTTATTGACTGTTGATACTGGTACGCCGAGTGACGCTGAAGCTTCTTCGTAACTGAGTCCTTCACAGACGACGAGCCGAACTGCATCGCGTTCATGTGTTGGTAAACTTGAGAGTGCTTTTGTAATCTCTGTGTTTGACCATTCAGGTTCAGACTGTTGGTTTCTACGAATGTCGCGAACAGCTTCTTCACGTTGTGATTCGATGTACGCGTTGCTTCGTTGGTCTTTGTTGTAACGACGCTTGATGAGGTTGTCAGCAATCTTGATCAAGTAGCTTGATGTAATCGTTTTCTCTTCGAGATTCTTCACTTGAAGCAATCGTGTGAATACTTCTTGTGCGATGTCTTCTGCTGCTGCATTCGCAAGTGATTTGCGTGTGAAGCAGAATACACGCTTGTAATATGTTTCGAAAAGTTCGAGTACTAGGTTTGCACGGTCTGGATTAACGGTCACGTCAAGCTCTCCTTGTTCAAGCAAATTTGCGACGAATCGTGGTCGCGTCATTCACGGCTTTTACAAGTCCCGCAAGAGCCAACAAGGTCTCAAGCGGGGGCAACAATCTCTTTTTGGGGTTGTTGCCGGTACTTCAGTTTCTCGGAAGCACCTTTTTGGTCCGAATTGTCAAATGCTGAGATGAGTATCTCAGACAATCCAACTACGAGTGAAGTCACCATTTGTGAACGGTAGTTTTCAATAAAATCGCAAAATTCTGCCAATTCCAACCAGAGTGTCTGCAAGAACCCCATTTATCGAGTAAAAAATGGGGATGTCAGGTAAACAAAATAAAAAAGCGTCATGCAATTGTGGTCATGTTTTCAGGCTCTTTTGCCTTTACTTCATCGTGTTCGGAACCGGTTTAGGTTTTATTGGGTTCGTTGGCGATGACTCTCTGCCAGGTTCTGGATGGTTCATTTGGCTCCTTGTAGCGCTTGCATTCATTATTGCGACCTTTGCTACGGCTCAGCACATAGAGTCAGGCACGCATACATCTGTCGATGACTTAGCAGACAAGCTTTAAATGTCAAAACGCATTACAGTCTTGGGTGCAGGCATAGTGGGGTCTGTCATCGCGGAGGATTTACATGCTTCTGGGTTTGCAGTTTTAATTGTTGATGTGAGTAATACAGCGCTATCAAGAATTGCAGAGCGTTCTCAAGGCAATATATTAACGCGTACCATCGACTGCAGTGATGCAAGTGCAATTCAATCGTGCATCAAGGATGCCGATGTCGTTGTCGGTGCATTGCCGAGTTGGCTTGGACTTCTCGCGCTACGAACCGTCATTGAATCAAGAAAACCATATTGTGATATCTCGTTTATGGCAGAAGATCCCCGCGAGTTACATGAACTTGCATGCGAAACTGGTGTTCCTTGTGTCGTTGACTTTGGTGTTGCTCCTGGAATGAGTCACTTGTTGTGCTCGCACATCGATGACTTGCTTGATTCATGTTCGATACTTGATATCGTAGTTGGAGGTCTTCCTGTCGAACGCAAGTGGCCATGGGAATACAAAGCGCCGTTTAACCCGCGAGATGTCATCGAAGAATACATTCGACCAGCAAGAATCGTTGAAAACGGCAAAGTCGTTGCTAAGCCAGCGCTCAGCGAAGTTGAACTCATGGAACTGCCGGGAGTTGGAACGCTTGAAGCGTTTAACTCGGATGGCTTACGCACACTCTGCGACACGTTGTCTGTGCCAAATATGAAGGAGCGAACGCTTCGGTATCCCGGTCATGCGGAAATGATTAAGAGACTACGAGACGGAGGTTTCTTTAACACAACTCCAATTCAGTGCGGAAACCAAGAAGTCGTCCCGCTAGATATGACAGCAAAGATATTAATTGAGAGTTGGAAGTATGAGCCAAGGGAAGCAGATTTAACTGTGATGCGGGTGTCTGGCGAGGGCTACAAAGGCGATACGCCTGTCACAATTTCCTTTGACCTGCTCTATTATTATGATGGCGAACGCGACCAATCAAGCTGGGCAACAACGACTGGATTCCCCGCAGCATCAGTTGCAAGGATGCTTGCCAATGGAACAATAAACGAACCGGGTGTTCATCCTCCAGAAACATTTGGCAGTCGCCACAATGTTGTTCACCGTATACTCTCTGAACTTGAAGAACGAAGTGTTCTTTATACAAAAACAATGGAACCTATTCAATGACATCAATTGGAATTATTGGCGCAGGTATGATTGGCAATGTGCATGCTGAAACTGCAATGCGAGTGGAGACATCGATTGCATGTGTGTTTGATTCAAATGAAGAAAAGCGAAGCGCGTTTGCAGAAAAGTTTGGTTGTGAAGAAGAAACGACTGTTGAATCACTACTGAGTCGGGATGACATTGATGGGGTAGTGATTGCAGTTCCAAACTTCCAACATGCAACTCTTGCAATCCAAGCGTTAGAAGCAGGGAAGCATGTGCTTCTTGAAAAGCCGATGGCACTATCTATCGAAGAATGCGACAAAATTTTGAAAGCAAGAGACACATCAGGAAAGGTGCTTCAACTTGGATTTGTTTGCCGTTACTCACCTGCTGCAATGAAAGCAAAGACGATGATTGATGACGGTGCTATTGGAAACATTGTTTCAATACAGGCAACATTACTTCGCCAGCGGGGCATTCCCGGTTTAGGTGGCTGGTTCACAACCAAAGCACTCAGTGGTGGCGGCTGTTTGATTGATATTGGAGTTCACCTCATTGATTTGGTGATGCACATGACATCTATGAATACGCCTAAGCGAGTCATCGGTAGGTGTTCACAGGCCTTCACTATGGCGAACTACGCGTACGATGAAATGTGGTCAGACCCAGTCGAGAATGGCACGTTTGATGTTGAAGACCGAATAAGAGCATCAATAACTTTTGAGACAGGTATCGTGTTTGACTTAAACGTTTCATGGGCGACCCACATTCCAGAACAAACGATTGCTGATGGTTTACTTATTGAAGGCAAGAATGGCGCGCTCATTGTTGATTTATGGAGTGATGAAATGATTCATGCGTATTCGGTCGATGGTAAACCGCACTCTGAAACCATTAAAGTGGATCTCGAAGATGCTTGGAATGATGCTTTTGATGGGGAACATCGTGCGTTCTCCTCGTCGGTGAAGAACGGGGTAATCTCAGCGGATGCTGGCACAGGCGAAGATGGGAAGCGAGTTCAAGAAATCGTTGAAGCCATTTATAAATCTGATGATGCGCAAAAAGAAATGACGATTTAAAATCGCCATTTCTCGTTGAACTAATTTCTTTAGAGCAGTCTTACTGCATGCCACCATTGTTGACATTTGCAAGCGTCGCTTTGTATTCATCAAGCGTTGCTCTGATTGAGTCACTCATTGGCTCGCCATCTTTTGTGTTTTGAACAGCTTTTGTTTGCCATGCAATTGCTTTATAGATGTCGCCTCGTTCCCAGTACACTCGTGCGAGTGTGTCGAGAATCATGGGGTCTTTGCCCTTTGTTAGCGTGTTCGCACGAGTTGCAACTTTGAGAGCGAATTCGATGTTGCGATGTTCTTCTGGCATTGAGTCGACATTGTTCCAAGCGATGGAGTTTAGTGCCATTGCGTCATCCCAACTGTCAGCGGTCATTTCATCAGCGATGACATATGCTTCATCGTACGAACCATTATTGAGGAGCGCTTCAAACTTCATATTTTGAAGTGATTGAGTTGAACCGAACTCATCGCTGAATGAATCGATTGCTTCAATAACGCCATCCCAATCATCATTTGCCATTGCTTCACGGTAAACCATTACAAATGCCGACCATTGCTTTTCTCTTTCTGCTTCAAGTTTGAATTCTTTTGCAGCAGCAGCAATGTCCCAATTGCCTTCAACAACTTGCTTCAGCGGATCGTCCATGCTCATTGGGTGACCAATCCAAGCAACTTTACCACTGCCGTCAACGATGAATGCTGTAGGAATTCCGTTTTGACCAGCAGCTTTCATGTAAACGTTGCTAGTTGTACGGTCTGGATCGACAGCAACTGTGTACCGCATGCGGTCGTTGTTGACGAGACCATCTGAACTATTTGTTTTTTCTAAAAAGTCAGTGACTATCTTTGTCTCTTTCTCACTGGTGACGCCAATGATTTTGACTTTGTCGCCCCATTCATCTTGTAAATCTGAAAGATGCGGCATGCCGTAGACGCACGGTCCACACCAAGTTGCCCAGAACTCTACTACGTAAACTTGGCCATCATTAAAGCCGTCAACTGAATCGCCCTTAACCCAGTGGTCAATCGTTAACGCAGGTGCGTTGTCACCAACAAAAAGTGGAGTCGGTTCTGGAAGCGGTTCTACTTTGGGTGCTGGTTTTGGTTTCTCAAGTGGTATTGCAGGTATTGAGTCTTGTGCTAGCGCCATTGTTGAGATGCAAAGTGCACCAAGTACGCTTGTTGTCATCATTAATTTCATTATGAGGAGTCTCCTTTTCTCGTCGCCAGGTATTTGTTTAAACCATGCTCAGTGTAGCGACTTTATGTTGCCAGTACAGCAAGAATTGCTGTTGCGACGACGTCATATGCAGCGTGTGCACCAGCGGTGATGCCAAAACCTCTAAAAACAAACAAAACACCTAAGTAAACACCTGCTATGCCGTAGAAAAAGAGGCTAACTGCTGGGAGTGAACCAGCGTCCGGCAAGTCGTGATAAAGAGAGAAAAGTAGTGCTGAAATCAAAACGCCTGCAATGAGACTAGTTGATTCGCTTTGTTTCATCACATGGCAAGCAATGGTATGGATGAGGGCAATTGTCATCATCCGAAATACAAGCTCTTCGTAAAGTCCTGCGCCAACACTGACCGCAACTTTGTCAAACAAACTCAATGAACTGATTGCACTATCAGTATTCATAGCAACCATGCTTCCGAACACGACACCTAAACAGAGGAGTGGAAGGGCGGCTGCAATTGATTCTCCCACCATAAGAGTGATTGTTTTTGGTTCAACTCGCCATGCGTACTTGCTGTTGATTTGCCAGATGAGCAGAATTGTAACAATCAAAACTCCACCGAAGAAAAGGCCTTGAGTCGGAGGCAAGTCAGCGTACTCAAACATTCTGACAAGGTGATCATGCGCTTTGACTTGGATATTGTCTTCCGCCCGATAGAGTGCAAATTCATACATCAAGATAAGGGGTGCTAGAAAGACAAGCATCGTTAATGGCTGTCTTGACTGTTCAAAATAAGATTGTGACAGCTGTTTTGCTGGTTTTGCAAAGCGTAAGGGGAGCGGCATGAACGCAATGATACTCGCCCTCAAAAAATGAGTTGAGTTTTAGAGAAAATTAGGCCTGCTTGAGTTCTTTGATTTGACGTGAGAATCGACTCTTTCTTCGAGCAGCGGTGTTCTTGTGAATTGTGCTTGTGCAAGCGATTTTGTCGACAAGGCCACAGTAGTTACGGAATTCTGTTTCAGCAGTATCAACATCCTTGGCAGCAATTGCACTTAAGAAAAGTTTTGACTGTTCTTTCATGCGATTCTTTCGCCAGTGATTGATTGCACGGCGTTTCGCATTTTGACGGACATTTTTTTTCTTAGAACGTGACTGAGGCATTGTGAGCTCCGTAAAGTAGTACCCAAACCATTGGGCGAGCCACTTATTATCCCAAAAGTAGCCAAGAAGTCAACCCTCTTAAATCAAGTCAGTGGTGGCGTTGAGAGCAGAGGTGTGGTACCCTTCCCATCCTGCTCAATGCGGATGTAGCTCAACTGGATAGAGCATCGGTCTACGAAACCGAAGGTTACAGGTTCGAGTCCTGTCATCCGCGTTTGAT
>JAYZCQ010000076.1:0-11536 GCA_036338245.1 Planctomycetota bacterium | reverse complement strand
GGCGAAGCACTTGAGCATTACGAGATTTGGAAAGGTGAAACAGAAGATGCCGGCGAGTCTTGGTTGATTACGGCGATTACTGAGAACTCATCGAGTGATAACATTCGCCCTATGGTGCCAATCAGTGACACTCCAATTTTGCTTTGGATGGAAGGCACATACCACACGTATACAAATTACGAAACCCGCGTCCGGTGCCTCACTTTTTAGCGTTCATGTTTCTATACATCCCTCAGTTGTGACAAGAGGGGAAACAGATATTTTATTACTCAACGCGGTCAACCTTGTTCAAGGACAACACATCAATCAACTTTCCATGCTCATCAATGGCTTGGAACTCAAGGATGTTACCGTGAATAGCGATGTAAACAAGGTGATGGCAGTTGGCCTTCTTATGACCGAACCAAGTATTTGTCGGATCAAAGTGTTCTAAGTGCCCGCCGCCACCTGCAGTGGTCACATACATGACGCCGCCTTCATGCCATGGGATGACCTTATCGCCTGCGATTGGAAATGTTCGTTCATAGTCATGGACATGTCCTGAAAAACAGATGTCAACACCATGCCCTTCTAAAACCGAGACAATATTCCTTGCATTCAAGTCGCCTCGCGTTGATGTCGTGTGATACGTGTCTCCATAATCATTTGAGTCAGATGTGTAAGGCGGTTGGTGTAGCACTGCAAACTTCCATTTTGCTTTTGATTTCGCAAGTGCGTTTTGTAGCCAGTTCAACTGCTCAGACTGTTCGGCGAGTGAGCGGTTGCCATCAATCATAAAGAACTCAGCGTTTCCAAAAGTAAACGAGTAATAACGTTCAGGTTCAGGAAGCACCATGTAATCGTAATAATGCTGCGCATCTTGCTCATGATTCCCAAGGACAGGCATAAACGGGACTCTGCCGATGAGTGGTTGCATCGCTGGAAAGAAGTGTTTAGTCCAGTGAGACTTGTTTGAACCTGTGGTCACCAAATCGCCCGCATGAACAACAAGATTTGGTCTGTGTGAATACGCTACATCACTAACACGCTTTACAACCTCTGCTTGAGATTGAGTGTCGCCAATTGCGATGAATGTAAATGAATCTTCTTCCTCAGGAGCTGTCCTAAACGAAAGACGAGGTGATTCAATGACATTACCCCGAAAATCAGTTGCTTTGACGATGTAAAAGTATTTTTCATTTGGCTCTAAGTCAGTAAGGCGGAAATGATGTAACCGTTCATCAATTGACTGAAGTGTTTGCGTACATCTTCCTGTTTCATGGCACGCTAGCAGTTCAGCATCAGTTGGCAGCGTCGTTTCAAGCGAAATGCTCATTTCAGTTGTGGTTGGCCAATTGATGTATGGCAACACGAGCCACTCAAGTTCAGTATCAACCCACGGTTCAATGGTTTTCAATTTGGCGTCTTGTTCAAACATTTGTTTGATTTCGCCTACAGAACGAGCATTGTTTTCTAATGTGACGCTCTTAAGTCTTCCATCAAACAAGTTAAGTTCATTGTCATCTTCATAACCACCAATCGTAAAAGGCATTTCTTTGTTGTAAAGAATCGGACCGCTTTGCGTATTGGTTTGATTGACAAGTTCACCATCAATATATAGTTTCAACACTTTGCCATCGTACGTTGATGCAACGTAATACCATTTACCAAGTTCATAGCGGGCATCACCGGAACTGAGGTACGTTAACGTGCCGTTTCCATCATCTGCACCAGTGGTTGATAGCGCCATCGTGAATTGCGTTTCGTTGTAACCAAGTATCCAACCAAGTTCAAGGTCGTCGTTGTCTTGAATGCATCCAATAATGCCGCCCCAACGCGTTGGCTCGTCAATTGACACCCACGCACCGACTGTCATCGCTTCATCTGGCAAGCCGGCCTTGTCATCGATGTAAATCGGTTTTGAAGCGCCATCAAAGATGAGTCCGCCGCCCACGTTCTCATCTGCAAATCGCTCTGGGCTATGTGTTGAAAAACCCCAATGCAGTGGTTCAGCGAGACAGAATAAAGATATAAGGGTAACGAGCATATTATTTCCTTCAATGAAAGGATAGCACGCGACCACTCATGATACGATGGTCGTGAGGAGAAACTTGTGCAAGGCAGGCAACAGAAAACCTACATCGATGGCATTGATTTCAAGAATGTCTTTCAGTTTCAATCAATTTTTGGTGCGATAGCAAGTTCATTCCAACCAGTTCGGCTCACTATTGGGCTGCTGATGGTTCTCGTTCTGTTTGCAGCAGGGCGAATGTGGGATTCATCTTCACTCCCCATGAGTGATACATGGATTTCAAGTGAGTCCATCCATGAACTAGAAGAACAGCGGAGATTGACGATTGCAAAGATTGCAACTGCATTTGGTCATTCCGCGCCTGCAGGTTCAAACGAATGGTCATTCGATGATGCAAGGTTGTACCTCATCGAGTCGTGGGAAGATTACGTCTATGAAGGCAATGTAAGTGACGCTGACAGAGTTGAATACCAGATGTTGTACAAACTTGTGGAGCAGTTCAAACCGCGTGGTGTTTTTGAATCGTCTTGTCTATACATCGCCCATCATTGGGATGCTCTGATTAGCGGCGCGCTCGACCTTGATTTTTCTGTCATGTGGAAAAGCGTCGTTTCGATTGTCTGGGATTATCCTGTGCTCGTTTGGCAATCTGGGCACCACTGGTTCATCAGTCTTTTTGGTTTCCTTTTGATATTCACACTTTGTATCGGTGGCGGTGCAATTTCAAGAATGCAAGCATGCCAGTTCGCTCGCCAAAGCCAGCTCTCAATCGATGAAGCGCTGAAGTTTTCATGGAGTCAGTGGAGACAGACGGTGCTTGCAGTCGTATCGCCAGCAATGTTTGTTGCGGGCGTTTCAACACTACTTATGCTTGCTGGTTTAGTCTTGTTTAGTATTCCTGTCATTAACGTCATTGGCAGTTTGCTTTACGGCGTTGCGTTAATCTTTGGATTATTCATCGCATTAATTTCAATCTTTTACGCAGTGAGTTTCCCGATGTTAGTGCCTGCGGTCATGGTCGAACATTGCACTGGTGGTGAATCCGTTCAACGTGCATTCTCATACGTCATCGCTCGTTCACTTCAATACTTGATGTATCTCTTACTGCTTGTCATCGCAATGGTGATTGGGTTTGTCTTCGTACGTTTAGTTGCGACGCTCACTCTGGATTTAACGGCGGCACTAGTTGGCAGCATGACCCTGAATGACTCGCTACACAATGCGGGCTCAATTGAATCACTGTCTACTCCAGCAACTGGACTTGCTTGGTATGAACAAACTGGCAGTGCAATCATCAGTTGCTGGGAGATTATTGTTCACGATTGCATGATTGGATGGGTGTTCAGCGGATTCTTCAGTGCAAGCACGATGGTTTACTTATTGATGAGACGTGCATGTGACGGTCAATCAACCAAAGAGATATGGACCGAAGGACTCATTCCCGGCACAAACATTCCAATGAATGACGAATGATTATTTGATTTCTTTGATTTCAAAAATCGATTGTGTTCGCAAGACGATGCCATGCTTCGCTTGAAGATGGTATGACTGTGAATGCAATTGATTGTTGTATCGCTGAACATCAATGATGAGTGCATTACGAGGGCTGTCTTCTTCTTCCCACTCAAGCATTTTTGCATTGACTTCATTGCCAAAGTCAACCAATTCATTGTAACTGTCACCAAAGAGGTGGTCAGGCAAAAACTCGATTTGCATTGACGTAATCAAAGTGACGCGGTCGCCAAAATCTTGTTCATGATCTCGCTCGCCCGCACACGCCATAGTGGTGACATGGCCACGCTCTGGGAGTGTGTCAGGGTCTGGAGTAACAACTTCAGTAACGCAAGTCCCTTCGTATTCAAAACGAAGTACGTGACCGCCCTTGTAAAGCCATGCCTCAAAATCGTACCCGTTGTGCTGAACTTCAATACGATCTTCAACCTCGAAAAACTCCGGGTGAAGGGCAGAACGGAACAATGCCATGCTGTAGATCTGTTGATCTACGATTTTTTCTGGTATCTGCATTTTGATCCCTTAAGGGTGAATTCTCTCTAAAAGCCAAACTAAAGTCGCCATTTAAGGCTAAACAGGGGACATGCCCACCGCTACACAGGTGTGTATTGTTGCTGATTTTTTTTGTAAATCAACCACAAAAATCTCCATTTTAACAAAGAAAAAGGGGGGTATTCATTAGTTGTTGATATTCATAAACTTGCAACGTTTAACTTAGGCTTTTCACTTTTGTTAACACCTGCTGAATGTCGCTCCAGACCTCTTTTCTCGTTTTAGTGGTGTAATTTCTAAGCAGGTACGCAGGATGGTAAGTCGGCATTACAGGAATCGAGTTGAACCAACCCCAGTTGCCACGGAGGCGTGTGATGCCTACCGAAGTTTGGAGCAGATGCTTTGAGGCAGGCGACCCAAGGGCGACAATCACCTTGGGCTTAATGCACTCGATTTGTTGTTCTAAATAGGGAGCGCACAATTCAATCTCATCTTCTCGTGGTGTTCGATTGTTTTCAGGTCTCACCTTGATGACATTTGCAATGTAGACATCGTCTCGTGTGATTTCCATTGCAGAAATAATTTCGTTTAGTTTTTGTCCTGCTGCGCCGACAAACGGAATACCTTGTTTGTCTTCTTCTTCACCGGGTGCTTCGCCTATAAACATGATGTCCGCATTTGGATTTCCACATCCAAAGACGATGTTTGTATAGCCAGCGGCTTCCGTGCAATGCTCGCAATGCGTTGCATGCTGCTGTTCAATTGCATCAAGCGTGAATGATTCTTCTTCATAACTCGTTTGCTCAGCAATTTTAGGGATAAAGTCAACGCCAAAGAGTTTTGAAGTCGCTTTCAAAAGTTTTATTTGTTGTTCATTCATGTTGCACTGGTAGCGTCACTGGGTTTTCGCTCTACTATAAGCGTCACTGGCCCATCATTGTGAATCTCGACATCCATTTTTGCCCCAAAAAGACCACACTTAGTATCGATGTTGTGTTCTGAAACAAGCCGCTTCCGCACAGCTTCAACAAGTGGTTCAGCGACTTCTGGGTGTGCTGCTGAGATGAAACTAGGCCGATTTCCTTTCACGCAATTCCCCGAAAGCGTAAACTGGCTGATGAGTAAAATACTCCCGCCAACATCTTGGGCTGATAAATTCATCTTGCCTTCTTCGTCATTAAAGATTCGCAGATGAGCAATCTTGTTTGCAATCCAATCGGCTTCAGTAATACCGTCGCCTTCTTCTGCGCCGAGCAATACGCAAAGGCCATGCTCGATGGTATTGATGAAACCTTCGGCTTCGACCTTGACACTTGCCTTCGAAACTCTCTGAACAACTGCAATCATGTGTTCTATTGTGGCTTGAATCAGTGTTCTGTGTGATGAGGATTAAAAAAAAGAGAACCCGTTGTCGAAAAACAGACGGGCTCCTGTGTGGGGGGTAGGATAGTCGTGCCTTGCGGCACATCCCATTATTCGTAGAAAACCCTAAAAGGTTCCCTGGTTAATAAAAAATTATGAAAGCATCATCGCGCAGCTTGAAACAAGGACAGCCCCTCTATCATCACATGCTTGTCTGTAATCAATAAGTTCAATCTCGCTAGGATTAGCGAGTTTTAACACAGCAGACATATTTCCAATACTGCACCACCTTGTCGCGTTATTGTTCCATTTCATCGCCTCGATGAATTGATCGGCGTCGTTTTCCATGAACTTTGCCATCATCTCTCGGTCGTGCCGTTCGACGTCAAACTTTCGTTGGTCATCTACGGGTCGCGGCTCGCCAAACTGTGGGCCAACATGACTTAAGTCTGCTGATGAGACGAAGTACGTTGTCCCGCCAACTTCAGAGAGTGTGTCACCAAGGGCACGGATAAACTCATCAGTTGTTGTTCGCTCGCCATCGTCTTCAATCATGTCAGTAAGCGGGGATGGGATAAGGGCTGCGACGATTGGTACTTCACCGAAACAATATTGAATCCATGGTAGATGAAGTTCAATGGAATGTTCTGCGCTGTGGTCTAGAACGTCAACGCTCACACCACTGCCGAGTTTTGATTCAAGTGACTGAACGACATTCTGGTCGATGTTCGCTATGCCAATTGGTGTATCAAAACCAAGCGTGCTTAGGACAACGCCATCACCATTTCCGAAGTGATTCGTTCCAAGAACAACAATTCGGTCTGGCGGGTCTGCATTCTGCCAAGCGTAGTATGCGCTTGCGTAGTTTGGCCAACCCCTGTTGTAATCAAGGTGAGGGGCGATGATGCCTTTGACAGTTTCTTCGATTTCAGGGTCTTCGGTTTCTTCAAACCACTTCTGAATCGTGGCTTTACATGCATCACTATCTTCGCCAAGGGTTGCGCTCGCTTTTGCGGGGAAATATCCAATACTCTTTAAATCGGAGAGTTTATCTTCTTCAAGTTTTTTAGAGGTAGGGCCCCACAGCAGGCCTACTGAGTCAAGCTTTTGCAATAGTTCAATGAACTGCTCTGGTGGCGCATTTGCAGCGGTTGCGATTTCTTCTGCAGTCTTCGAACCATCAATATGCTGGACCAAGGCAAAAATTTGTGGTGGAATTGCCACTGTTTCTTCAGTTAAAGCAAATACATCTCTGAGCAAGACGAGCGGGGTGTCACCTTTTTTAATAGGGATTGGTTGCAAACCACGCAGGGCAGGCATCTGAAGGTGTTCTGGAAGGTCCGAGAATGACATAAATAGGTCCTCTAATCGTTTTCTTTTGAATATGCTGAATAGTTAGGGTTTCTTAGCCGAAACAGCAATAGTTTACTCAGAATCCCGTTGTATTGTGTTGAAACTTGCTCTTTATGGCAGTGTTCTTACAATACGCAATTACGCTCTTTATATAGAGTTATCAATTCCTAAGGAAATGGAAGAATAGAAATGAAAATGAAAAGAATTGCAACTTCAATTTTGACACTCTCGCTTATTGGTTTGTTAGCGGTCGAGTCATATGGGCAAGACAAGCAAAAGCCATCCGGCCTGAGCGGAACTAAAGCGCCTACTTCAGTTGGTGGACTGAAACCTTCGACTGGCAGTTCACCAAAATTGCAACCAGGACAAGAAAGCGATGCAAATCAAGTCATAGTTGCTTCACCAATGTCACTCGACTTAGGTGAGATTTCAACAAGTGAAAAAGCAACAGGCATTGTTACGCTTTCAAATACAAGCGATGCTCCGGTTAAGATTCTGCAATCAAAAGCAAGTTGCGGTTGCACGACATCAGACTTCAAGCCAAACTCCATCATTCAACCGGGTGAATCACTCGATGTTGAAGTTGAAATGGCAGGCAAGGGTCGAGCGAGAACGATTTCAAAAACAGTGACATTTAACATTGAAGGGTACCCCTCACTTCGCGTACCAGTCAAAGTGAAGACTATTGCATACGTCACGCTTGATATAGACCCACTCACAATTGGTGATGCCCCAACTACGAAACTCACCCTCACCTCAATTGATGGTCAACCATTTAAAGTGACCAACATGGTTCCTGCAGCATCGACAGGGTTATCTGAAGAAGCTGCACCAGAACAAATCATCGAAATTGATTGGGATACATGGTGGACTACAGTCATGTCAACAAAAATGACAATCAGACTTGACCACCCACTTTGTAAAGAATTAACAACTAACGTACGGCTGAATCCAGAACAGCGAGTACGGCTGAATGATATCATTAGGGAAAAGAGAGCAAGTGGAGATTTGTTAACCAAAGACCCTACTAAGCCACTCACAGGGGACCAACTTGCACGGCATATCAAAGCTGGGCAAGGTGAAAAAGTTCTCAAATACATCGAAGATGGTAAAGGCAAGTTCAACGCTGTCGATAAAGGGGGAGTTTCACTTTTGAGTGTTGCTGCTGAAGAAGGCGATGCCGATACAATCGTTGGACTGCTTGACATGGGTGAAGATGTTGAACGAGTAGATCGTGTGAACCGCACGCCATTAATGTACGCGGCTCGTTCAAAAAACAACGAAGCAATTCAAGTCTTACTTGATGCAGGTGCGGACATTCAATCTCGCGATACGCTTGGCAATGCTCCAATCTCGTGGGCAGCTGGATTTGGTAGCGCTGATGGCGTAGCACTTCTGATTGAATATGGTGCGGACGTTAATGTTCGTGATGCAGTTCTTGGTTACACGCCACTCCTTTGGGCATCTGGGTTTGGAGATGCGGAATCAATCCCAATTCTCCTTGAAGAAGGTGCTGATGTAAGCGTCCGCGATAACGCTGAGGGCAGAACGCCTCTGATGCATGCTGTTCGCACAGGCACTCTTGCTGGTGTGAAGCAACTGCTCGGCGCTGATGCGTCTCTGACAGCCATTGATAATGGTGGGCAGACAGCGGTGATGATTGCAGCGGGCAGTAACAATGTCACGCTTGCAAAATTGAAGTGGCTAATCGAGAGTGGCGCAGATGCTACTGCCGAAGACAAAGCGGGCATGAATGCTTTAGACCACGCTAAAACGCGGACGGATACGCAAGGCGAACTCATCATTGAGTATCTTGAATCACTCTAAGCGAAAAAGTTAAATCGGAATTTGCAGCGAACCGCCACAGGCGGTTCGCTGTCGTTATGATGGGTTTGCCAAAAAAGGAGAATAGAATGACGACAGCAACAGCTTCAGCATATGACCAACTGATCAAACACTCAAAAGATGTCACCGCACTCGGCGCAACGATTGCGATTTTGCACTGGGACCAAGAGGTCAAAATGCCTCCTAAAGGTATTGAGTACCGTGCAGACCAAATCGCTGTAGCTTCTCGTCTGTTCCACGAAATGAAGACAAGTAGCCAAGGCAACGATTTGTTGCAAGCATGTGAAGAAGATTCAAATCTCATGGCAAATCCATTGAGTGCTGAAGCGGTCAATGTTCGTGAGATTCGTCACGCTTATGACAGAGCGACAAAATTGCCTACTTCACTCGTTGAAGAAGAAGCGATGCTCGCAAGTCGTGGTCAAAGCGCTTGGGCAGAAGCACGAAAAAACAATAACTTCAAAGAGTTTCAACCCTGGCTTGAAAAAATTATTTCTCTTCTACAAAAGAAAGCTGAATGTTATGGTTGGGCAGAAGGTGGAGAACCATGGGACGCACTTGCAGAAGATTACGAACCCGGTTGCACGGCTGCGCAAGTGAGCGAAGTCTTTACGCCGCTCCGGGAACGCCTGCAAACTCTTCTTGACGCAGTGATGGGTAGTTCGACAAAACCTAGCAATGCTTTCAATGAGATTGCGCTTCCAATCGAAGAACAAAAGGCATTTGTCAGAAACATCGCTCGGCAAATCGGATTTGACTTCGATGCTGGTCGACTTGATGAGTCAACGCATCCATTCTGTAGCGGTACGCACTGTAATGATGTTCGATTAACAACTCGCTTTCACGAGGACAATGTGAATGACGCAATTGGTTCAACAATGCACGAAGCAGGTCATGGCATTTACGAACAAGGATTATTGTTTGAGCATGTCGGAACACCGATGGGACATTCAGTTTCACTAGGCATCCATGAATCGCAAAGCCGAATGTGGGAGAATCAAGTTGGTCGCAGTGAAGCGTTCTGGCGTTGGTGCTACCCGAAAATGGAACAATTTTTTGGAAGCGCAACGGCATCTCTTTCATTTGAAGATGTATATGGTGGAGCAAACATTGTGAAACCAGATTTCATCCGCGTAGAAGCTGACGAAGCGACATACAACATGCACATTATGATTCGCTTTGAACTTGAGCGAATGCTGATGAATGGTGATTTAGCAGTCGCGGATTTACCAGATGCATGGAATCAAAGGTACCGAGAATATCTTGGCATCGACGTGCCGAGCGACACAAAGGGTTGTTTGCAAGACATTCATTGGTCAATGACTTCACTTGGCTACTTCCCAACATACACCCTTGGCAATTTGTACTGTGCTCAGTTCTTTGAACAAGCACTTGCAGACCACCCTTCACTGTATGAAGAGTTTGCTCAAGGTGAATTTGGCACACTGAAAACATGGCTCAACACAAACATTCACGCGCTTGGTAAAACATACCGAGCAGCGGAGTTGTGTGAACATGTCACAGGTTCGCCTCTTTCTTCTGATCCCCTGATGCGGCATCTCGAAAGCAAACTGAAACCGCTTTACGGACTTTCCTGAGCAAAGCCGACTGGCTTTGTTGAATCGCGTCTTCCAGTCACTTGCGAAAGCGTGATGGACACGCCGTCAGAATGTAGTGCGCCTAGGATTGCCATTGCCATGCCCTCGCGTGCTTGCGTCGGCACGCCTAGCTCTGCAATCGTGCCTGAGTTTGGAATGTGATTGGCAAGTTGCAAGTTATGGCAACCTCCGCCTGCAAGATAGATGCAGTCAGCATCAACAACTGATTTTGAGATGCAATCACCAATTGCAGCGCACGCTGTTGCGGCAAGGTGCTTGCTTGGAACATCTTTCCATCTTCTTGTCAGTAAGCCAATGTCGTCAAGGTGCCCAAGAGATTGTTTGTTGTGATGCTGCGAAGAAAGTAACTCGCTGAGTTCTTCATACAAAACTCCATCCACCTCGCCTTGACTTGCCAGTCCACCATCTTTGTCAAATGGTTTGCCTAGTCGTTCACTTGCGATACTGTCGAGTAAAAGATTGCAACAACACACATCAAAACCGCGAATGTCATTGATGCTTCCCCCGGCGGGCAACATCGTGACGTTGCAGAAGCCGCCAAGATTGACAATGGCGACGTTGCTATGTATTTCGCAGAACATAATCCAGTCTGCAAGCGGCGTAATGGGCGCACCTTCTCCGCCGAGTTCTACGTCCATCTGTCTTGGCTGATTCAGCACGGTGCAATCAAAGGCGTCAATCACTGGCTTGGGATTGATGAGTTGAATCGTTTTCGGTGGTTTGTGATAAATCGTTTGTCCGTGGAGCGCAATGAGGTCGATGTTTGGCAGTTTGAGAGCTGTAATGGCATCCCTTGTTCGCTCGCCAACGCTGAGTGCAAGCTCGTCGCAATGCGTGACTTCGTTTTGACTCATCTCACGAAGGCTGCCACGAATTGCATCGAACGGAATTGAAGCGATGCTCGTGAACGTCGCGGTCATTTCCAGACCGTGACCTTCAATTGAGACAGCAACAGCATCAACGCCGTCCATGCTCGTTCCTGTCATTGTTCCAACCACGGTTCGCATGTCTGTACTGTAACACGCTATTCTACGCACTATGGCAACACGTTCATTAGTTACAGGCGGTGCTGGATTTCTTGGTTCACACCTTTGTCAATCGCTTCTTGACAGAGGCGATGAGGTTATATGTCTCGATAACTTGTTTACGAGCAGAATGGAAACAATTGAACCGCTGCTTGACAATGAGCGGTTTTCATTTATCGAACATGATGTCATTGAACCCTATTCTGTTGAGTCAGATGTCATCTTTAACTTGGCGTGTCCCGCAGCTCCGGGACATTATCAGTATGACCCAGTCTATACGCTTAAAATTAGCGTACTTGGCGCGCTACATGCCCTAG
>JAYZCQ010000075.1:0-5270 GCA_036338245.1 Planctomycetota bacterium | reverse complement strand
AGTAACAACGGCCTTCGATAACAATTCAGCGAACCGTATAGTGCCGCCGTTACTTGGATTCAAGTCATCAAAGACGAGCGAGACGCCGGTATGCCCAAAGTGGTCACTCATTGACTCGGTGTAATCCGTGGAGCCAGAATCAAAAGTGATTCGACCATTACTTGAGATGAACATAGAGTTGTAATCTTCCCCATAAAATGAAACAGGAGTTGCAAATGATATTTCTTCATAGTCATCATCTGATAGGGAAACAGTATTCCCAGTTGATGGCGGTTCAGGAAGCGAACTGATTGGCTCGGTGCACGCTCTGTATCTGTCAACGCCCTCGATTGGTGTAAACGTTACTGAATAACCATCCAAATCATCTGCAACATCTTGCTCGGTAAAGAAGTTTGGGATATCAGCAGTTGTGAACGTAAAACAATTGCCTCCGTTATCAGCGGATGCTTCATTTCCTGCTGCATCTTCAATAACAACTGCGACGTAGTACGTTGAATCGTCATCAAGACCAGTAATTTCAACCGAGTGCATCGAGTCAAGTAAAACGGAACTCGCTTCGCCGTCAAGCATGTCGCATGATGAACCAAAGTAAGCCGTTACGCGAGTGTCTTCATTCGTCGTGACATGGACTGTTGCTTCGCGGGTAAGTATGTCTGAAATCGTTACTGATGTAACTTCAGGATCAGTACAATCAACAGGCGCTTCGTCTGTTACAGAAACATTGGAACCGCCCTGACCGTCATCAGCATCCATGTATGTCAATGTCAGCAAATCGCCTTCAAATGCTGTGATGTCTTCGCCAATGACTGCGTTACCAACGAACGTTGCTGCTGCAGGATTAGACTCCACAAGCGTCACGATGATTTCATCACCGCTCGTGGAAGAAAGCATGACTTCTACGCTTTCGGTGGTGTCATCGTCAACATTTAGGTCGCAGTCAACGACTTGCATTTCAACAGGAGCACCGCATGCATATTGCGAACGGTCAAGTGATGCAAAGCCGCTTGATGAACATTGAATAAGTTCTGGTGATGCCATTAAGCCAAACTCTTGCGAGCCATCTTGGATGCTGTAACCAGTCACTTGGATTCGGTACACACCAGCAGACGCTCCATCGATTTGAACTTGCTCAATGTTATTGAGGTGATCTTCATTTGTGCGAACTGCAGGATCGCCCGGATTTGCAGGGTCAAGCGTCCATGGATAATGAATGCTTCCATTTGGGTCTATCACTTTGAGGTCAATATCATTGACCAAACTTGGAATAACAAGTGGTGTTGCTGGAATATCGTCCCATGCAATTGTAACTTTCACATCATCTGCTTCTTGAAGGTACACAAGCATTTCTACCATGCCATCTTGCCCGATTTCAAGTTCGGCAAAATTGCCTGAGCGAATGTGGTCAATCGCATTCACAACGCGAACGCTTCCGTAGCCATATTGGTTATCTGGTCCCGGATTAAACTTATCTTCGGCAGTATGAGCAAGCAGTGCTTTAAGTGTTGAACTTCTCATGTCTGGTGTAAGCGGGAATTGCGTTCGCCAATCTTGCATGATGAGAGCAGATAAGCCCGTTACTGTTGGGCATGCCATTGATGTACCGCATTTGGTTGAGTAACCACCTCCTGAGGAGCATGATGTGACGCCGCCGTCACTCCCTGACTCACAACCTGGCGCGCTGATGTCGGGTTTGATTCTGCCGTCATCTGTAGGTCCCCATGATGAAAAGCTAGTCATTGATTCGTCGTTTGAATTGATTGCGCCCACCGTGATGTGATTCTTTGCACATGCTGGTGGTGCAGTTGATACATACGATGTTCCGCAGTTACTTGAACCTCGCTCGTTACCATTTGCCCAAATAATGCGAATGTCCCCGCCAAGTTCACCCCTTACGACGCTGTCGATGAGGTTACTTGTAATGCCATAGTTACCAGTCCAGTCGCAAGGGAAACCATTCCAAGAGGTATTCGTGCCAATAGAATTGTTTGCAAGTACAGCACCGTGATTATTGATGGCGTCGCCATAATCTGCAGCAAGGTCGCCTGGGTCTGTGTAAAGGAAGCCCTCTTCAAGACCACCTTCCTGTTCAAAACCATAACTTTCAATCGTAACTGCTGGAGCCATGCCTTTGTATTTGGCATTGCCTGCGCCAGAGCCACCCACAGTTCCTGAAACGTGTGTTGCATGGTCGCTTAGACCAGCACTATCCCTCACAGTAAGCCGACCAGTAAAGTCTTGGTGGGAACTGAGGGCATAACCGCCGTCATACACCATGACGACAACCCCATCACCGTCGAGTCCATATGGTGATGCTTGCGCTTGATTTGCTTGCGTGATGTTTCTGTTTGAATCGTTTAACTCTGAGAACTTCGGAAGTGCTGGTTCGATGTACAACACCCTGTCTTCTTCAGCAATCTGTTCAATGTATGAATAAGGCAATTCCACGACGATTGTATTGATGACTTCTACTTCAGAACGAATCTTCGCCCCATAGTGGAGTTGTAGATTCTCAGCTGCGTCATTCAGGTTAACGTCTTTATGAAACATCACATACACCGCAACAACAGGGTCGCTGTGTTTTGTTTCTGGCATCGTCCAGTGAGGAATCTTGCCTTCAGCAAGTGAGTGGTGCAATTTCCAAACAGGTTCTAATGTACGTATCTCTTTGATGTTGGCGTGAGCCATCACGTTCTTTGGGTTCAACCTTGCAGTGTCAAGATGAACAATATAAGTTCCTTGACCGAGTGCATTTTGAATTGTTATGCCATCAGCAGCAAATGCATCGCGAACTTCATTTGAGAGCGGCTTTTCAAACCGAGCAAGCAAGTGAATACCATCATGAGCACCTATTGTGGAGAGGTTCATCAACTCCGCAGCAATGACGCCACGGTTCATATCTTGGTGCTGAACCGTCTCTGTTTGAAACGTGTAAAAGGGCGTTGATGCTAAGAGTGATAGAGCTAGCGTGCAAAATGCCGTTGAAATCATATCTTTCTCCTTAAGGGGGGTTCTCCTAATGTAGCTCAAGTAGCCCTTAAATCACAATACAAAGTCGTCGATGAGCAGGTCTTTCTACGTAAAATTAAAAAAAATTCGTGTTTTATTGGCTTCATTGTCGATGCGAACCTGTTGGGCAGCATTTGGGCTAAGCCCTCCACAATTCAATTTATTCAGGGAAGAATATTAATGACAAGTCACCCAAGGACGGATGACGCCGTTTTGCTGACGCCTCAACGAAGAGAAGGAAGCGAAGAAGCGTATGCGCATAACCTCATGACTGAGTTTAAGTCGAGTGGTTGTGAACAAACTAAAGCTCTCATTGCAGAGTACTACATGAATGGTTTCGTAAAACGAATCGCAAGTAGAGTTGCGTATTCGCTGCCAAGTTGCATCGATGTCCAAGATTTAGAACAATGCGCTTACTTTGGATTAATCGATTGCATCGAAAAGTTTAATCCATCGAGAAAAATAAAGTTTGAAAGCTTTGCGAGGCTTCGCGTTGAAGGCGCAATGAAAGATTTCCTTCGGAAAGAAGACCCCGTCTCGCGTTTAGCAAGACAACGTTCTAAGCTCATCGCTAAAGGCATCAATCAGTTTCAGTCTGAACATGGACGCACTCCAACTAATTGCGAACTAAAGTCGAGGCTGGGCGTCTGTGATGATGAGTTTGATATGCTCATGAAGGACCAATCAATCCCTTGCACGTTGTCCATGTCAATTCCAGAACAACATAACGATGAAGAGACTAATCTTGTCATGATGGTGGAGTCAAAAGATGTTTCATTCCTAACACTTGAACGAGCAGATTTAAGAGATTGGTTGTTTGACAGGCTCTGTAATGTAGACAAACTGATTGTGACACTTCATTTTGTTGAACGCTTAACGATGTTGGAGGTTGGCAACGTGGTGGGGTATAGTGAATCGCGTGTTTCGCAACGAATCAAACAAGTGCTGAAGTTGCTGCATATGCGATTGCATGAGCATCCAGAAATTGCGCTACTTATGGCGAGCTAAGCAGTGGAATTAAAAACTCAACAACAAGCCCAAGTCCAACGCCGAGTGCGGCAATAACCACGACGATTTGCACTGTCATGATGATGACTGATCGCCAGTAATCACTAACAACCGCCTCGCGAATTGCTCTATACATTAGTGATATCCCAAGTGATAGTGGAATGAGCAAGAGGTACCACACAGATTGCAGGGCATTGCATGGTTCTAAGAATGGAGTCCAAGCAAGCACTATGCATCACCCTCTCTTCGGATTAACCTTTTTTCAAGATCTTCGCCCGGCTCTCGATACAGCACATCAAGCATCATGACGACGTTCATGAGGCCGGCCATTGCGATAAAGAGCGTCCCAATCTCATTCACGTGACTCAAGCCAACAAGTGACGCTTTTTCATCAACCGGCAGCGATGCAATCATATTCTGCGTGCAAAGGTCAATCAAAACAACAATCGGCCCTGCGCCTGCTTGCGCCAAAAACCAAAGAAAATCATTCTTGTGGTCAACTGCATCAATGCCGCCAATAAAAATGCCGCCAATAATAAGCGACATCGCGCCTAATAGAATGTATGTGCCTCGGCGTTTGTGGCCAATGCTAATGTGCCCAAGACCAGGCAAGCACCATCCCAAGAAGGCTGCTAATAATTGAGGCTGTTGTGGCTTAGGCATGCGTAGGTTGCGTTCCGTTCAATAGGCATTGTACGCATAACACTACAGGTTAGTTTTACTCAAACCAATCTGCATTGAGTTGAATATATTTATGCCACTCTTCAGGTAAATCTTCTTCGGGGAAAATTGCTTGTACTGGGCATTCGTCTACACATAGCCCGCAATCGATACATGTGTCTGGATCGATGTACAGCATCTCAGAACCATCGTGCTTATCGCTATCGTTTGTTGGATGGATGCAATCAACTGGACACACTTCTACACAAGCGGTGTCTTTCGTTCCAATGCACGGTTCTGCGATTACATGTGTCATCTGATTTGCTCCTTCATGTGCATGCTACATCGACAAATTCCGTCTGTGTTCTTCACCATGAGTGCTTAACAAAAAAGAAACGGCCCATTTCTGAGCCGTTTCCATGTGATCCATAACTAGCCTTAGCAGTTTATTTTTTGCGTCGGCGAGTAGCTTTCTTACGTGTAGCCTTCTTGCGAGTAGCTTTCTTACGAGTAGCTTTCTTGCGAGTTTTTTTCTTATTTGCGTTATTAAGGGTATCCATCATGCGAGTATCTTTCTTAAGAGTATCATTATTTCG
>JAYZCQ010000074.1:0-11516 GCA_036338245.1 Planctomycetota bacterium | reverse complement strand
GATGCAACATCAATTCCTGTGATTGGGTGCGGCGCTGGCACAGCGTGCCACGGACAAGTCGTCGTCACGCAAGACCTTGCTGGAATGACCGACTGGCAACCATCTTTTGCACAACCACTGGATTCGATTGGCGATTCAATTGTTTCACTCACTGAAACTTGGATGGATAGAGTTGCCAAAAACAATCTTGGCGTGCACCCCTACAAAATGAAAGATGGCGAAGACATTCGATTCGCGAACTAACACGACTCGATTAGTTCAATTGTTATTGGATGCTGAGGAGCGTGGATGACCTCTTCAGTTGCGCCGTATTCAATGACTTTCCCCTTGTCTAGCACAAGGACTTCAGCACAAATGTGGTGCACCACTGCAATGTCGTGTGAGATGAACAGCATGGTTAACGCATATTCTTCTTGAAGGTCTGAAAGCAGATTAAGAATGGTTGCCTGAACCGAAACATCGAGCGCAGATGTTGGTTCATCACACACAAGCAAAGATGGTTTGAGCGAAAGGGCTCTTGCAATTGCAATCCGTTGTTTCTGCCCACCAGAAAACTCATGCGGATACTTTTGGGCGTCACTCGCTTGAAGTCCGACTTGTTCAATTAGTTTTTGGATTTCTTTCTCACGCTCTTTGTGATTCAACCGCCCATGGACGAGCAAGGGCTCTCCTATGATTGAGCCTGCCTTCATGTAGGGATTGAGCGAACCTCCGGGGTCTTGGAAAATCATTTGCATTTCAGTTTTTAGATTCATCGTTTCCGTTCTGCCGAACTGAGCAATGTCACTGCCCTGCCACAGAATGTGCCCCGAACTGAGAGGGAGAAGTTGAACGATGCACTTCGCAAGCGTTGATTTTCCAGAGCCGCTTTCTCCGACAACGCCAAGAGACCGCCCCATTTCGATTGCGAAAGAAACATCCTCAAGAATGGGGAACTCGGTTCCATTCTGGTCGTAACTCGCAGAGAGGCCGCGAATCTCAAGTAATGAACAATTTTCTCTCATAAGGATGCACCGTTATGGTATCTTCAGAACGAAGAAAAGATGCAACAATACTTAGACTTACTATCACACGTTTATCACCATGGGACTGAAAAGGGTGACCGAACCGGCACGGGAACAAAAAGCGTATTTGGCTACCAAATGCGGTTTGATTTGCGTGAGGGTTTCCCACTTCTTACGACTAAAAAGGTGCATACTCGCTCAATCATTCATGAACTTTTGTGGTTCCTGAAGGGTGAAACCAATATTGCATACCTCAAGGAAAATGGCGTATCCATTTGGGATGAATGGGCTGATGAAAACGGTGAACTTGGTCCCGTGTATGGCTCACAATGGAGACATTGGCAAACTGCTGATGGCTCGAAAATTGACCAAATCGAGAATCTGATTGATGGAATCAAGAACAATCCCGATTCACGAAGGCATATCGTTAGTGCGTGGAATGTTGGCGAAGTCAGCGAGATGGCGCTTCCGCCATGCCACTCTCTCTTTCAGTTCTACGTCGCAGATGGCGAGCTTTCATGTCAACTCTATCAACGAAGTGCAGATATCTTTTTGGGTGTTCCATTTAACATTGCTTCATATGCACTGTTAACCCACATGGTTGCCCAAGTCACTGGCTTAGAAGTTGGGGATTTTGTGCATACGCTTGGCGACGCACATCTTTACTCAAATCATATGGAGCAAACTGAGTTGCAACTTCCGAGAAAGCCAAAGTTGTTGCCCACTCTAAAACTCAACCCGAACGTCACTTCTATTTTTGACTTTACATTTGATGATATTGAGATTCTAAATTACGACCCAGACCCTCACATTGCTGCGCCAGTTGCTGTGTAAAGATGGAACTAGTAGTTGCTATAACTGAGAACAACGTCATCGGATTAGATGGCGATATGCCGTGGCATCTGCCAGCAGATTTAAAGCATTTCAAAGATTTAACATCTGGGCATGCTGTGCTCATGGGACGGAAAACATATGACTCCATTGGGAAGCCGCTACCCAATCGTTTGAATCTCGTTATCACGAGAAGTTCTGAGTTTAAAGCAGATGGCGTTACTGTTGTACGCTCAGTTGATGAAGCGATAGCCATCGCAAAAGACACGCAACTTTTTGTGATTGGCGGAAGCGAGATTTACGCACTCGCAATGGAGTATGTGAAGGTGATGCACGTCACACGGATTCACGCTTCAATTGAAGGCGACACTTTCTTCCCGACGCTTAATGCTTCAGAT
This sequence comes from Planctomycetota bacterium, assembly GCA_036338245.1. Taxonomy (GTDB): domain Bacteria; phylum Planctomycetota; class Phycisphaerae; order Phycisphaerales; family SM1A02. The sequence continues at coordinate 9,283 of JAYZCQ010000074.1, read as the reverse complement.
TGGAATCTCTTGTCAACAGAAAATCGGCCTTCTGATGAGAAAAACCCCATTGAATTGACCTTTGAAGAGTGGGCTCACTCAACTTCCTAAGAGAATTTAGACTTGATGCCAACATCGTGCCGATATTTCAAAAGCACAATGCCGAGCAAACAACACAACCAATCTCAAACATGCCCATTTATAGATGACGGCTACGTATCGTGCGCTTCACGGTTCACGCTAACTCACCTTGATGAAGCATGTGATGTTTGTTTAGGTTCTTATAACTCGTGCAACGTCTATCATCGTCTTTCCGGAATTCAGCGAAACCCTTCATTAGATATGACAATCAATGGTCAAGCAGTCGAACTACGACCAACAGGTTCGTGATTTTTTTGGTTATCTCAGAGTTGAAGCAGGGTTGTCGCCAGCAACGCTCGAAGCCTATCGCCGTGACCTCGGCGTCTTACGAAACAGAATAGTTTCTGAATGTATCGAGTGTGCAAGTGAAGTAACGCCTTCGCTACTTGCAACGCACATCCGTTCGCTTCACAAAGACAAAGGTTTACAAGCTTCAAGCATCGCCAGACATTTATCGACCATTCGTATGTTCTTTAGATTTTTACAAGCGTCACATAAAATTGAACACGACCCTGCAAGACTCCTTGAAACGCCGACTCGCTGGAAACGATTGCCCGATGTGCTTTCGCCTCAGAAAATGAAGCAACTCATCGAGGCTGCAAATCCAAATACAGGAAAACTGTGGCAACGAGATAAAGCCCTCCTTGAGTTGATGTATGCCGGAGGGTTGCGTGCAAGTGAAGTTGCAGGTGTTAAACCAGAAGACTTTAAAGAATCACTTGGTGTAGTCCTCGTTACAGGTAAGGGAGGCAAAGACAGGCTTGTCCCTATTGGCAAACCTGCAAGGGACGCTGTTGAACAATATGCTGAAGCGTTACGACCGCACCTATTGCGTTTTGATGATGGACGGGATGAAGGTAGACTCCTGCTATCAAATACAGGAAGACCGCTTGAGCGTGTTGCGATTTGGCAAATTGTTCGCAAAGCCGCGAAACTAGCAGAGCTTGGTCATGTTCATCCCCACACACTGAGGCATAGTTTTGCAACGCATTTGCTTGCAGGCGGCGCAGACTTACGTGTCGTGCAAGAATTACTTGGACACAGTGATATTGGAACGACCCAAGTGTATACGCACATTGACAGAAGTCAGTTAAAAGCCGTTGTCGCCAAATATCACCCAAGGCCATAGTTTTTACGCAATGAATGCAATACTTCTTCGTATGATGGGGTGATGTTTATCTGCGGTCTCATGATTGCGGCTTTTTCGGTCAAGCCGTTGTGTACACCAGCCCAATTCAATGAAACGATTGGGCCGCATGTCGAATATGACCAAGAGTTGATTGTGCAAGCAATTTTTGAACAATATGGTGATGACACGAGAAGATTAATTGCGCCAATTGATGACAAATTGCCACGTAAAAAAAAGTTAGAAATTGAGTTAGAACGAGCAGTGAATGCAGATGAACAGTTTGACATCCTTCTGAGCTCGCTTGAAGTGTTAGATTCAAGGCAGGAGTGGCAAAATGCAATTATAAAACTTCGAAGGGACATTCTTCTTGAAGAGCGAAGCGCGTCAAATCCTTGGGTGAATACGCCTTGGGTAAACTTCACTGGTAATGACCCTACTGTCATCGCCGAAGTTGATGCCTTTTTGATTCAAGAAATAGACGCCGATCGCCAAGATAGGTACCAAGCATTCATCGCAAGAGCGGAAGGCAATCCTCAACTTTGTAAAGAGTATGAAACAAAAGTGATGAAACGGTGGGTTGCCTTTGAAGACATCATCATGCCCTTCGAAGAGCATTGGCAACTTTCGATGTATCCCCAACTTGATAGTGGCGATGACATCCACCAGTTTTATGCGTGGTCAATTGATAACTTAAGTGAGGAAGCAATCCTTGATGCAATTCACCAACAATACCTTGTCTGGGAAACACTACATCGGAATAAAAACAACGCTGTCGTAAGTGAAGTCAGGAAAGCAAGACGGACGCATCACTTCGATCCGTGGTCAAATGGGTGCGGTTATATTTCTTCACAAGAGAACCAAATTAAAAATAAATTATTAATAGCTTCTGCAGAGATTGATGAACTCAACAAAAATTCAATTCAGGCAATGTTAGGATTGTGTAGTGAAGAGGAACGAAGTGAGTTTCTTACTCAGCATAATGAGAAGCAATAACTTCTTTCCATTCATCAAGTGAACGGACTTGAATAAACTTCAATCGAACTGACACTGACTCTGGGTGATGTTGAGAAAAGCGAATGCCAAATTTTCGCATAAGTCGAGACGCTTTCTTTTCGCCGTGGAGTTGCATACACAGTTCAAAATGTTGAAGCAGAACGTCTCTTTGTTGTTCTAGCGTTGGAGATTTCGGTTCTTTGCCAGCCATCAAATCTCTTGCTTGCTGGAAAATCCACGGATTGCCAATGCATCCTCTTGCCACACTTACGCCATGAACGCCTGTTTCTTTCATCATGCGGAAGATGTCTGGCGCATTCCAAATGTCACCACTTCCAAAGATGAGTGCGTCAGGTCTTTGTTCAACGAGTGACTTAAGAAATGCCCAGCGAGATGATCCGTTGTATTTCTGTTCGACAGAACGCGCGTGCACTGTCGCCCAACTGTATCCAAGTTCATACACCGCATCGAATATTTTGAAAAAGTTTGCCTCGGCTTCTTCGGTGTCATCAAACCCCCTTCTGAGTTTGACAGTTGTCGGCATCTCGGCAGGAACTGCTTCTCGCACTGCTACAAGTACATCGATTGCTTCATCTGGTGCGATTAAAAAGTGACCGCCTCTCTTGCGCTTCTTAATTTTTTTAACAGGACACGCAAGATTCACATCGATGACATCGCAACCTAAGTCAACAAGAATTGACGCGCCTTGTCCCATCGTTTCGGGCGATGTACCCATTACTTGTCCTGCAATTGGATGGTCATCAAGACCTGCTGCCCTGTTTTCGTCGACTTCACCAGTGCCGCATTCCTCAGCGAGCAGATCTGGGTCCTCACGTCTCCGACCTTTACCGCCATTGATGAGAGTGACATCAAGTAATGCTTCCGTAATGCAGTATGGGCAGCCATTTCGCCTAGCGATTAAGCGCATTGCGCCGTCGCTGTACCCCGCAAGCCCCGCTTGGAAAAATGGAACGTCAAACTTCGGAACGATGGAAATTATTCGCTCATCAGTTTTTACTTGTTGGGCAAACTCGATGATGTCGTCATACGAAGGGTCGCTGAGCTCGGCGGGTTCCATGTTGACTGACATGATTAATCCTCGCCGATGACGATGAGTCCAACGAGCGGTTCATCCTCCGACACTTGCAACTCTGCGATGACAACCGGAGTTGGTTCGCCGGTTCGCCAAATGCCTCCAGCATTCATTTGCTCACCAAAAACATCTCTTAGTAACCACAAGTTTACGCGTAGGGTTTGTCCTGCGTAAATTGATGGCAACTGCACCGAGTACCTTTGATTAATCCATAGAACTGGGAATTCAAACGTACTAGCAGTGCTGTTGATGATGTCTATGTTTTCTTGCTCGCGAATGACTTGAATTGGGAGCGAGTTGGGATTGTGCAGTTCCATTGGATAACTCGGACCTGCAAACGAAGGATTGCCCGCTGGATTTTGGCAACTAGCGAAGAGGCAAAGCGTCAATAGTGCGAAGATAATTCTCATACTGTTGCTCCTGTGAACGCAAGTTCTCTTGAGAAGAACTTTAATCCACTTGCTTCTTTTGCCATTGCAAGTGTTTCTTCTGTTTTTGCGTTGGCTCTTGCTGTGCCTTCTTTGATGATGTCAATGATGGTGTCATCATCGCCCTCATATTGCGCTCGACGCTCTTGCATCGGAGCAAGCAGTTCACTGATAGCGTCAGCAACTTCAACTTTAATGTGACCATCACCAATATTGTCGCCTCTGATGTATTTATCCTTCAGCTCTGCCTTGCGTTCTTCGCAAGGGATAAAGATATCGACGTAATCCATCAATGCACTCTCTGGATCACCGGGGTCCGACATTGATTGACGGCCGGTGTAGAGTTGCCCAAATTTTTTCTTTACTTTCTTTGGTGTATCAGTGATGAGTATTGCATTGTTAAGTGATTTGCTCATTTTCTGCACGCCATCTGTGCCAACGAGTCTTCCAACTTTTCCTACATCTGCTTTTGGAATAGGAAAAACGCCTTGCTCTTCCATGATTGGATCGTCATCTTCAATGTTTTCATCAATGCCGCAATACAACTTATTGAATCTTCTTGCGACCTCGCGAGTGAGTTCAATGTGAGGCACTTGATCTTCCCCTACTGGCACTGCGTGTGCTCTAAATGCAAGAATGTCTGCCGTTTGCCCAACTGCGTAAAGCGGGAAACCAAAACTGTAATTGTCCCCAAGCCCTTTAATTTTGATTTCGTCTTTTAGCGTCGGGTTTCGCATCACGCGATTAAATGGAAGGAGCATTGCAAACAGGAACGTTAGCTCTAGTATTGCTGGGACTTCTGATTGAAGCGTGATGGCCGCTTTTTCTGGGTCGATGCCCATGGCAAGATAGTCGCGGACAATCTCAAGCGTATCTGCGTGAATTTCATTTGGCTGGTCAGCTCGCGTCGTGTATGCGTGCAGGTTTGCTAAAAGAAAAAAACAATCGTGAGTGTCTTGTAACTCGACACGCCGCTTGACTGAACCGACATAGTGCCCCAAATGAAGCTGACCGGTAGGCGTATCGCCTGTAAGAATGACTTCTCGTGTACTCATAAGTCCATACTGTAAACAAAAGCGATATTCATTGCGTTAAAAAGTGCATGAATGAGAATGGGTGAAAGAACGCTGCCAGATTTTACCCGAGCATAGCATAGGCCGAGGGATAAAAAGAATAATCCTGCGATTGCTGATGGTTGTGCTGGGCCAATGTGGACCAAAGCAAAAATGATGCTTGTTGCGATTGCGGCTTTCCACATTGAACGACCACCTACAACTGATGCAATCGCTGGGAATAGAAGTCCGCGGTACATCACTTCCTCAAATGTTGCAGCGCCAATAGTTACAAGAAAGATAAGGAAAAACATTTGAGGACCAAACGGTTCTTGCGTAAACAAGTTTAGTGTTGAGTGCCCCACTTGTAGTTCCGCTTCAAATCCAATTGACACAAAGAGCATGTGCATCAATCCCGCAACGGCGTGGGCGAGCGGCACGAATACTGCGAAAGTAACAACAGACGTGACGAGGATGTGCCGACATTCATTCCGCTTTCTCAGAATTTTGAATGCAAAGATAACCGGCAGTTGGGCTGAAAACGAAAGTGCATACATCCAAAGTATTTGAGTGAGTGAGCCTTGCTCAGCCTGGCTTTGGCCGATGAGGCCTCCAATGCCACCGAGAATGAACATGGCAGCTAGTAACATCATTGAAAGGGTAGGAGTGATCGATGGCTCAAGATAACCGCGTTGTTCTAGTTTGCATTGGCCTTGAGAGATAAACAAAATTCCTGTCACAAGGGAGAGAATCGTGACTGCAATTAGAGATAAATCAATTGATGCGTCTTCCACTACAGGTGTTCCCCCGCTACCCTGAGCAGTTGAACTCAATATGGCAATAACACTGAGCACAATCATCGAAACGAAACGGAATGAGGTCGAGCAGGCAAAAGCCGATGTCCCTCTTGATGAACTTAAAAAGGTAATCGATGCATCGCTTACCCCTCGTAATTTTTTTGGGGCGGTTGTGAATGGACATACAAAAAGTAGTACGAGTGTTATTGCCGAGGTCAAACGCAAGAGTCCTTCAGCAGGCGTTATTCGTGAAGATTTTAATCCTGTTGCCATTGCTAAAGCGTACGAGAAGGCAGGTGCTGTCGCTATCTCTTGTCTAACAGATGTTGAATTTTTTGGTGGAAATCTCTCTTTCATCAAAGAAATTAAGGCAGCGGTTTCTCTACCAGTGTTACGAAAAGATTTCATCATTGACGATTATCAAATTTGGGAATCTAGGGCTGCGGGCGCTGATGCTGTGCTTTTCATTGCAGAAACGCTATCTGAGGGTCAACTTGTTGACTACTTGATTCTTTCGCAATCGCTTGGGATGACAACGCTCGTTGAATCGCACGATATGGGCAATCTGCTTACAGCACAGCAATACGCCAGATTTCCGCACGCTGGATATAACTTGCTTGGCATCAATAATCGAAACTTAGAAACGATGAAAACTGATTTAAATCACACCATGCGGATGATTGATGTTGTTGAAGACAATTCAGTAATCGTCAGCGAATCCGGCATCAAAACGCCTGAAGATTTAGACAAACTCCGCAGGCATGGCGTTCATATAGTGCTCGTTGGCGAATCGCTCATGCGTGAAGACGACCCAGGACAAGCACTTGCTACACTGATCCGCATGAATCCGTCATAAATTAAGGGCTATACAACTAATGATACGACTGCATCACAATCAAGGCATCACAACGATGACGCTCAACAGGCCGAGCAAGCGAAATGCGCTGTCGCTTGAACTCATTGAGGCAATGCATGAAAAACTTGAGGAAGTCGAACGCGATAAGGAGATGCGCGTCTTTGTTCTAGCTGGGGAGGGGCGGTCTTTTTGCGCTGGGATGGATCTAAAAGGTGTTATTGATGACCCAGTCAAAATGAAACAAATGCTTCGCAGGCTCAGTGAAGCAACCAAGCGAATTCGCAGTTTGCCTGTTCCAACCATTGCGACAGTTCAAGGTGCTGCGGTTGGCGGCGGTTGCGGCCTTATGGTTGTTTGTGATTTTGCCTTCACGCATCCGGAAGCAAAAGTTGGATATCCTGAAGTCGATTTAGGTGTTTGCCCTGCGATTGTTGCGCCGTGGCTCATCAAGAAGCTCGGCGCTGGCAAAGCGCGAGCGATGCTCCTTGCTGGCGGTACGATGAGTGGTGAGCAGGGTTTCCAGGCTGGACTTGCAACGCACTTGTGCGAGCAAGATGCACTGCTAGACTCCGTAGATTCATTTGCTATGAACCTTGCTCGTGGAGGCAAAGATGCGATGGCGACCACAAAAAAATGGCTTAATGAACTTGATGGCTCACTTGATGACGACGTCTTGAGACATGCTGCTGATTTGTCCGCTGAAATCATCGCTGGCGAAGAGGCGCAATCTCGCCTAAAACCGCTCTATTCCTAAGCCTTTTTCGTAATTGGGAAAAGGTTCTGACATGGGATCAGGCCCCTGGCGTGCACCCGTGTAAACTATTGTTAAATAACTATTTAAAAACTTTTTTTAGGGTTCAGATCCCGGGTCTGATCCGGGATCTGAACCCTATTAGAGTGGTGCGAGGTGGTCCGGAATCGGGTACAATGAAGGGTCGCATTTCAGCGCTAAAAAACGCAGTAAGTGGGGCAATTAGAGAGGTCAAATGAACACCCTTACAGAACAACAATCGCTAAGATTTGAAGTCAGCGACAACGCCATCGTTACCCTTTGGCTTGATGGTGGAGGTCGTCCTGTAGTCGTTCTAGATCGCAATCTTATTCAACGATTAAACTCAACGCTTGATGAGATTGAAGCCCTCGCAGACATCAAAGGTCTTATGCTAAAAAGTGATTGCGAGCGTGTCTTTGTCGCTGGCGCGGATCTCGCAGAGATTGATTCGCTTGATGATCATGGACTTCACGGTTACCTCGCGTTTGGAACAACTGTCTTCTCGCGAATTGCCAATCTCCCCTACCCAACAGTTGCACTCATTAATGGCACAGCACTTGGCGGTGGACTTGAAATCGCAATGCACTGCCAAGGCATCATTGCATCAACGACAAACGCTAAAGGGAAACCATACTCAATTGGACTCCCAGAAGCGGGACTTGGCATCTGTCCTGGTTGGGGTGGCACGCAAATGTTGCCAGCGCGAATTGACCCAGTCACAGCATTACAAGCAACAGCAACCGGTATTCCATTTATGAGTAATGAACTTCCTAATGGATTGTGTGCAGAAACTGTTGATACAACTGACGAACTCGACAGTGCTGGTTTGAAATGGTTGGAAGCACAGGGAAAGTTAGAAGTATGCCTTATCTCTATCAACAATAAAGAGGCGTTCGCAAAAGCAGCAAATGTAGAGTTAGGACCCACAGAAGCCGCGAATGCAGTTCTTCTAGCCTACAAAATAGGCGTTGAACAGGGGTACGCTGCTGGTATATCCATTGAGCAGTGTGAACTCGTTAAACTTAGACATACACCAATTGCTAGGCAGCGGTTAGAGGCATTTTTATCAAAAGGATAAGTTCCCTCCATGAGTAATTCAGATCTCACAAGTAAGCTTAAAAACGTCTCAAAGAAAGATCTTGAGCAAATCGAAAAAGCCCAAGATATGCTTGGACCCGACCCAGAAACAATGGGGTTCATCAAAAATATGTTCTGGGGTAACTTCAGAGAGGAACTCATCTTTCCTTTCCCTGAAGAAAATGCAGATGAACGTGCTCGTTGCGATGCATTACTTGAAACACTTGATACGTACTTCAAGACTGAACACCCAAGTGTTGAGATTGACCAAAATCAAGAGATTCCGGGCTGGGTCATCAACCGCCTATTTGAAATGGGCGTATGTGGCATGATTGTGCCAGCCGAATATGGTGGACAAGGTTTCGGTGTTACGAGTTACAACCGTGTTCTTGAACTCATTGGCAGAAACTGCGGCTCAACCGCTGTCATGATTTCAGCACACCTTTCAATTGGATGTAACGCAGTTTCACTCTTTGGTTCAGAAGAACAAAAACAAACATGGCTACCAAAGATTTCACAAGAAGCGCTTAGCGCGTTCTGCTTGTCCGAACCTAATGTTGGCTGTGATGCTCAAGGTCAAGAAACCACCTGCATACTCTCTGAGTGCGGCGAATACTACATCATTAATGGTGAGAAAAAGTGGGCGACTTCCGCAGCGTATTCATGCATGTTCACAGTCATGGCAAAGTTCTCAATGACAGATCCAAAAACTGGCAAAACAAAAGATGCTTTTAACGCGTTAATTGTTTCTCCAGATATGGAAGGTGTTGACGTCTTTAGTAGAAACCGCTCAAAGTGTGGCATACGTGGAACGTGGCAAGGTAGAGTTAAGTTTACAAATGTCCGCGTCCCCGTCAGCAACCTCTTGCACAAAGAAGGTAAGGGAATTGTTGTGGCGCTTACTTGCTTGAACTGGGGACGATGCACGCTTGCTGCTGGAATGGTTGGGGCTGGCGCAAAAGCATA
>JAYZCQ010000073.1:0-17956 GCA_036338245.1 Planctomycetota bacterium | reverse complement strand
CATTGGTCCCGAACTGACATACGCACCTCGATGTTCCGGCGATTCATCAAGTGGAATGCAAGCAGAACTCCCTGATGCAATACCAGTGTCAGGAATAATGCAAGCGGTGCCAAATCCCGCTTTTCGCAAAGTGTCCATCCGCCCATCTGGCATAGCAAGTGAAGTTGCTTTGAGTTCGGGGTGAATGCGCACATTCGGATGCTTGCCGTCACTGCCTAACTGTTGTGCAACTTGGACAGGAAGTTTTGATTCAATGAATGCTGGAGCTAAGGTAAGACCTTCAGCGACTACGACTGTTGAACCATTTGGAATATCAATGTCATCCAAGCGACCAACGGCAACAATAGTTCCATCTTCGATGATAACGGTACCGTGTTCAATGGATTCAGTTGGTGAAACAATAATGTACGCGCCAACAATTGCTGTAGAGTTTGTTGATGTCTCACGCATGCCATTTGTCGGTGAAATAGGATGCGCATTCAGCATAGTTGAGATGCTGAGCACGGCTGTAAAGATAGATAATTTGTTATTCAGTTTCATAGCGTAACGATGATAACAAAGCAACAGTATTGTCGCCTCATATCTATACGCTTATGGCTGAAAAAATAGAAGCTGAACTGTTAAGTTCTTTTAGGAGTTGCTTCGCTGCATTTGATGGCTCGACCATCGACTTCAGAACCGTCGCACTCTTCAATTGCTTTTCTGCCAGCGTCGTCATCATTAAAAGTGACAAAACCGAAACCACGCGAGCGGCCCGTATTCTTGTCAGTAATAACAACTGCGTCCGAAACTTCACCGAATTGCTCAAAGTGCGCTTTCAGTGATTCTGTATTTGTTCCCCAACTAAGATTTCCTACGTACAATTTCATTTCTAACCTACCTAACCCTTAAACATTCCGACCGCAGGCATCGAATAACTCTCAAAACTCGTACAATTGGCGACCGTGCCAATGGCGAGGATGTGTGATTGTAAGAGTAAAAATAGATAATGTGACGAATTTACAGAAATTCACTGAGAAAACAAGTGTTTTTGAGCGATAAATCCATATGCAATTCAAGATTGTTCTCCTTTTTACGTTTTTTGTTCTAATTTCTTGTTCTGAATCTGCTCCACCAAGCGAATCAGAGCCAGAATATTCCGATGCCAATTTACCAGTTTGGGGACATCTTGGCGAACGCAAAGATGCGGTCCATCACCCAAGTATTGCCCATGTCAAACTAGTTGATGTTCAAGGAGATGGCAATTTAGACGTGCTAGTTTGTGATGTAACAGAGCAGAAGGTTTCACTCATTGAGCAAATGGATGACGGGTCATTTGTTGAACGAACGATTTTTGATAAAGTGGGGGCACCGGTCCACGCAGAACTTGCAGATATCGATGGTGATGGAGACAAAGACATACTCGTCGCTGCTATGGGTGTTATTCTTCCGTCAACTGCGTACTCGGGTCAAATTTACGTTCTTGAAAATGATGGGAATGGTAATTTCCAATCACATCTCATTGCAGATAACACTGACCGCGTAACCGATGTGCGAGCGGGTGATTTTGATGGTGACGGTGACTTAGATATTGCTTCGGCGCAGTTTGGTTACACCCAAGGCAAAGTGCGTTGGTACGAAAACTTAGGTTTGTTCAATTTTCAACCACATGTTTTAATTGATCGAAGTGGTGCGATCCACGCACCCGTTGTTGATATTGACAACGACGGCGATTTAGACATTGTTGCACTGCTGAGCCAAGAATGGGAAACTGTAGTTGCGTTTGTGAATGACGGCAAAGGCAACTTTATGCCGGTCATATTGCACGATGTTGCTGATGCTGATTTTTCTTCTTCAGGAATTGCGATTGCAGATTTAGACAGCGATGGTGACGCAGATGTCATTTGGACAAATGGCGACGCATTTGTTGCAGTTGATTACAGACCGCTTCCAACGCATGGTTTGCAGTGGTTAGAAAACAAGGGGAAACTAGAGTTTGAATACCACCGAATTGGTCAAATGAATGGTGCATATAGTCCTCGTGTGATTGACTTTGATTTAGACGGCGACCAAGACATTATCACAGTTTCTGAGTTTGCCTACTGGGACTCGCCGGATGCAGTTAGTTTGCGTTGGTGGTCACAAGAACAGGACGGTTCATTTTCTCCGTACAATCTTGCCCCAAAGCCAACCCACCTTGTTACATGTGATGTGGGAGATATCGATAATGATGGCGCAATGGATATTGTCGCAGGTGGCATGGCACTCTATCCACCATTTGAAGATATTGAAAGAGTCGTTGTTTGGAACAATCCACTTCAGTCGACAACAGTCGCTGGGGGAAACAATGAGAGATTAGTGTTAGGTCAAAGTATTTCAGATGGTGTTAATGCGATGGTGACACACGCCAATGGGATGAATCCTGAACACTTTTATCTACAATTAATTGAACAGAATCAAGATGAACCCAAGTGGATTTATCTTCTTGGAATTTACAAATTATCAGAAGGAAACAGTAAAGAAGCGCTCAGTTTGTTTTTGCAAGCAAGTGATTTAACTAGTGAATATGGACCACTGCAAATTCGCATAGGGGAACTGTATGCGGGCATGGGCGAAATTGCACATGCGAAGAAATATCTTTCAAATATAGATTCAGATTATGCTCGAACAGTATTAGCCCAAATATTGTTTGATGCAGGTGAACATCAACAATCGATAGACACTTTGAGCCAAGCATCACACCCAAACGCTCAAAACTTACTTGCGCTGATTCGTGCAAAATCAGAAGGCAAATCAGTTGAGATTGAAAATGCGTTAGATATGGGTCTGCAAATTAATGACCCCTGGAAAAAGGAAATGGAGTCGTACTGCGATTCTGCGCCAATGCTCATCACGCTGGCTCAAACTGCAGTCATTAATAATGATTTGGACGAGGCGATATCCTTATTGAACAAAGCAATTTTGTGTGATCCACATGATTGTGACGCTAGGCTTGGACTTGCAAACATATTGCTTAATCCTGATAGGTTGTCAGCGGAATATATTCAGCTTTCATTAAACCATCTTGAAAGTGGCCTGAGTAGTGAGCCGGAACATTTGATGGCGAGGTCGAAATACGCTTGGGCGCTGTACTTGGCGAAGAAGCCAATTGAAGCGAGGAATGAATGGAATAAGATTCTAGCGGTGGAACCTAACCACGGTCCTTCAATGACGAATCTTGCGCAGCTAGAACTGCAGTTTAACAACAACCAGCAGGCGTACGATTTGTATAAAAAATCTTTCCTGATTCCAGATGACGCGCCATTTTCACTATCGAAAAACAAACAGTTAAGAGCTGCTATGTATTATCGATTTGCAATTGCAGCAAAACGCCTAAAGAAAGTGAATGAAGCAGAGCGTGCCCTGATTGGTTCTATCGAACTTGATTCTGAGAATGCTACTTATATGTTTGAGTTAGGCAATCTTTACATAGGAATTAAATCATATGATCAAGCAGAGCGGTACTTGTTAAAAGCATTGCAACTCGATGCAGATAACGTCATGTTAACTACTGCAATAGGTTACATGCGTTTCAATCAATCTAGATATTCAGAAGCGGTTGAGTATTATCAAAAGGCGATTTCAATTGACTCCTCTAAGGCTTTGACGTGGTATCACCTAGCAAATGCACAATTCGTATTAGGAATGAAGGAAGAAGCGCTTTTAAGTATTGGTATAGCTTTAAGGCTTCAGCCGAGTTTCCCAGCGGCTAAGCAGCTACTAGAAGAGATGACTCGTTAGCAGGGGATTGAGTTAAAAGTGCTGGGCTCATACTCAAATTCATCAACAATCGTATTGTCTTCATTCATCACGAGTATTTTTGGTTTGTGAGTTTCATACTCATCATCGTGGAGCTGAGCCCAATGCATAATGATGACCTTGTCACCAACGTTCGCTAAATGGGCAGCAGCACCGTTAATGCCGATGATGCCTGAGCCAGGTTCACCTTCAAAAACGTAAGTTTCAAACCGAGCGCCAGTTTCACAATTTGCCACAAGAATTGCGTCGCTTGCACGCATGCCGCATCGTTTAAGAATGTCAGTATCGATTGTGAGAGAGCCTGAATAATCAGGTCGAGCTTCTGTTACAACTGCCTGGTGAATCTTGCTATGTAGTACCTTGCGAATCATGTGAAAAACCTTTTTTAAAAGGTCAGATTTTAGCGTTATTCGCTGCTAGTGTCTTCCATCGATTTCTTGATTTCATTGCTATTAAAGATTGCGTTTGGAACGTACATTGCTTCCCCATCCTCGGTTTCAAGCCATGTGGCGTAAAGCCCAATTTTCTTGACTTTTCCTCTGATTTTTGATCCGGATTCAATTGTATCTCCAACGCCAAATGGTCTATTAAACATGATGAGAAGACCCCCAAAGAAGTTGGAAATGACATCTTTCGATGCGAATGCGAAGGCAGCCCCACCGATGCCACCAACTGTGATGATAGCGCTCATATTCATGCCGATAGATTGCATAACAACAATACAGCCAATAATCCACGTAAGCACAACGCCTATGCTTGAAAGCGCTTGGATAGCAGTTGGGTCAAATTCCGAATCTTCTTGCCATCTCTCAATCATTGAACTGAATGTTCGAATGAGGCGGCTGATAAACCATGTAGCCATCAGAATGACAAACGCGATCCGTTTCAACGCAATGATGTCAATGACTCCATACACCTTGTCTCCAACTGGTATAGTGAAATCGAAGTTAAATGTACCTGCTATAGCAGCATTTTGAATAGCGATTGAAACTGCAACGACCCAGATAGTCAAACTAAGTGGGAGAGGAAGCGATTTGCCGATTGCGGTTCGCAATTCCCCGAGTACGCCAGCTCCACCCTTGCCAAATGCATTGATGAGTATGGTGGCTACGGCTTGTGCTGCTAAAGCAACGAATAATGGCATGACAATATTTGAAAGTTCCATACCTTCATACTAGCAAAAGCCCCCTGAACTTGGGAGGAATCTAAATCAAAGGGGGCTAGTTATTCTGAAACAAAAAGAAGCAAAGCAAGTTTCAAGCGTTGCTCTAATGTAAGCCACGTATCACTCTTGCGAGTTCTTGTGCTTGATTCTGAACAGCATTATTCAGATTATCATCTTTAACAGTTTCATCGTCGACTAAATTGGTTCCGGCGTTTCCTACGGCAACTTGATTTGGTAAAACAAATGTTCCAATGCTTGCAAGAATGACGCGAAGGTGATGAAGCCCGCGAAGACCGCCGAGTCCCCCAGGTGAAGCAGCCATGATGCCCACGATTTTCCCATTAAAGCACGCCATCCTAGGATCGTCTTTGTACGGTCTGCTCATCCAGTCGATGGTATTTTTTAGGATACCTGTGAGTGAGCCGTTATATTCCGGACTTGCAATAAGAAATCCATTGTGAGATTTCATAAGGTCTTTAAATGCGATGACTTCTTCTGGCATGCCGTTTTCATTTTCCCAGTCAGGGCAATACAGCGGCATTTGATAGTCTGCAAGATTTGCAACTGTTACTTCTGCACCTGCTTGCTCTGCATACTTTGCCGCAATCGTAACGAGCCGTTGGTTGATTGAGCCATTTCTTATGCTGCCTGAGAAGGCGAGGATTTTTGGAGTGGTCATTCTTTGAATTGTAACTGTTCAATTGAGATTAGAGTGTCAACACCACCACGATTAGCTTTTAGATCTTTCACTTTTGTCGTGCTGCCGACTGTGGAGATTTCGTATTCATCAGGAACGCCTTCAAAGATTACAGTGTCATTCCCATCTCCGCCATTGATGATGTTGTTCCCTGCATTTCCTTTAAAGGTGTTATCTTCTTTGTTGCCAAGGATATTCGCATTTGTTTTTCCATTCAACGTGACATCAACAAGATATTGGGATTTAAATGTGTAAGGAAAATCATCGTTGAGTTGCATATAGAACGTGCCATTAAATGAAGGATCAATGAGCGCTTCGTAGCCATACATCATGGGTGGAAGAAAGGCTTCGATCAACTTAAGACCATTGGGGTCTTTTGTTTTAATTTCTTCGCGAGTTTTAGCGATATAAACCCCCCACATGCCGCCGGGTTCTTCATCGAATGCAGCCCATAAACCATAATAGGAATCCAAAACTGATGCGATATATTCTTGGGCAAGTGATTGTTCTTGGCGTAATTCTTCAATCCATTGTTTAACGTGAGGGTCCACAGGAATGCCCCATCGGTGTTCGTTTAATGCTTTTCGAGATTCCACTTTCAATTGCGTTTGATAGTGGGGCAGTGCGCCTTTTAAATAAGTTCCGATTCCCGTGTCATGGACGAGATGGAAAATTTCTTCGAATGCGGCATCGCGATGTTCCCAATTGTTTTTGATATACCACTGTGAGCCGTCAATTGGGGTTTCTGATTCATACAATGGTTGCGCTTCAATGCGTGGTTCTCTGCCTTCGCGGTGAGCGCCTTCGGGCATCATGAGTAATGCCTTGTTGTTTGCCATCGCATTTGCAACGGCGGATTTATCTTTGCCAAACTCAGAATTTGGGACATCAGTAAGAAAAAACTGAAGCAGATTTTTTGCTCGTGCAATAGCGATATCTCGAACACCTTGTTGAGCAATGATTGGAATCGATTTTCCGTTTGGCGTGATGATTTCAGTGTATTTCGTGAAATTTTCTTTTCTGAACTTTGAGTCTTCCGGTAATGGTTGAATGCCAAAGTCAAGTGCTGCGATGAGAGTTGAAACAAGAAGGATGCTCATTGATTAAATTTCCTTTGGAGGAAAGGATACACGGTTGTAATGGTGACAGCAAACAGGAGAAGACCTCCTGAAATGCAAATGAGGTGATGCTCATGAACGAGCATGGTTGAAATGGAGACAACCACCGCCCAGAGCATGCAAAGGTGCATCCAGCAACCACCATATTTTCTTCCAAGTGTCCATGCGATTGTGAATGCGTATGCAACATGTAACGAAGGTGCATGATTGAACAGTGAGATATTTTTAGATCCAAGTGGTGTGAACAGCATCTCGCCCCACACTCCACCGTGCAAATCATTTTGATAACCCACTGCAATTGGCAGCAGTACAAAAATTGGAGCTGCAATTGCTGTTTGTATTGTGATGGTTAACACAGGTGCCATTGCATCTTTCCAGTTCCGAAAGAACAGTGCAAAGACGGTTGCTACGATATCTAGTGAAAAATAAACTGGCACTGCCCACCATTGGAATGGAATGGTTGTTTCCCAGCCAAAGTAGAGGGGGTAGCGGGTTGTATGCAAAGCGCTTAACTCATGTGACGAAGTCCAGAGTATAAAAAACGCGATACTAAAGCCAAGTGCAACCCAAATTGTGCTGGCCTTTTCTTTGCCAATCACGCAGTCACAGTGTTCATCGCTATTGATTCAATTGGACAATCACTGTGGTCAGTTTCAGTGCCGCCGATTTCGCGTACAACGTCGATGCCATCAGTGACTTTTCCAAAGGCGGTGTATTGACCATCTAGATGTTTGCAATGGTCTCTGCCAAGGCAGATGAAAAATTGGCTGCCTGCTGAATTCGGATCTTGCGAGCGAGCCATTGAAAGGACACCTTCGTGATGTTCACGGTCATTGAATTCAGCGTCGACATTCCAACCAGGTCCGCCGGTTCCTGAGCCGTTGGGGCAACCGCCTTGAATGACAAAGTTGGGGATGATGCGATGGAAGTTTAGTCCGTCGTAAAACCCGTCATTTGCTAGTTTTAGGAAGTTTTCTGCGTGCTTGGGGGCTACGTCATCCCATAGTTCGATGGTGATGATGCCTTTGGTTGTTTCTATTGTTGCTGTTGGGTAACTCATGCCCACATTCTACACCATTCCCCCAACCACTAGGGCCAGACCCTTCCCTGGGCCTAGCCTAATATGTTTGGTTTTTGTTAGGATATGTGAGTGCGAGAATCAGACGCAATCTCATTACGCCTGCCCCTTATTGGCGGCCGAGTTGAAGCAGGGTTTCCATCGCCCGCAGATGACTTTATTGAACGGTCGCTCGACCTCAATGAACAACTCGTGCATCATCCCATCGCAACATTTTTTGTATGCGCGAGAGGACGTTCAATGGATGGCGCCGGCATCCATGATGGCGACTTGCTCGTTGTTGATCGCTCTATAACTCCAGCACATGGCAGTATTGTTATTGCAGTTGTTAATGGAGGATTAACAGTAAAACGATTGTCAAAAATAAACGGTGTAGCTGAATTGCAACCAGAGCCAAATCAATCAGATCAAGGTTCTTATCAAAAGATTCATTTGAATGAAGATTGTGATGTCAAAATATGGGGCGTCGTGACTTGGTCAATTCATCGGTTAAATTTCCAATGTATGCGTTAGCAGATTGCAATAATTTTTACGCATCATGCGAGCGAGTCTTTGATCCAAAACTTGAACACAAACCTGTTGTCGTTCTTTCCAATAATGATGGATGCGTTATTGCTCGTTCGCAAGAAGCCAAAGACATCGGTTTTAAAATGGGAGAGCCCATCTTTAAATGTCAATCGAAAGTACACGCCCACCGCGTTATCGTTCGTTCGTCAAATTTTTCGTTGTATGGAGATATGTCTCGCCGCGTTATGCAGACGTTTCGACTCTTTACACCCGATGTCGAAGTGTACTCCATTGATGAAGCATTTCTCGATTTGTCTGGTTTGACAGGGCTAGACGCACTTTCCGAAATGGCTCGCATGCGTGCAACAGTTCTAAGATGGACTGGCATTCCAATATCAATAGGGATAGGAAAAACGAAAACGCTTGCAAAACTTTCAAATCATTATGCAAAAAAACATCCTGAGACAGTCGGCGTTGCCGAGATACCAGACCCGCCCGAACTAATGCTTCGTAAAGTTGAAGTGGGTGATGTTTGGGGCATTGGTCGCCAGTTGTCTAAGAAACTTCAAATGATTGGAATTCAAACGGCCTTTGATTTAGCTAGGGCGGATGAACTGCTCTTGAGAAAATCGCTCAATATTGTGGCGATGAAAACAGCAATGGAACTTCGCGGTCACCGGTTCTTTGGATTGGAGCAAACTCCTGAACAGCGAAAAACGCTTCTGCGTTCTCGCTCATTTGGAAGTGCTGTAACGACTTGGCAAGACATGTCAGACGCAATTGCATCACACGCAACGCGTGCAGCAGAAAAACTTCGTCAAGAAGAACTCGTTGCCAAACATCTTCGCGTCTTTATGCATACCAGTTTATTTAATCGCTTTGACCCTCGGTATTCAGCAAGCGATGGTGTCGACTTACTGCCGCCGACAAACACGACGCATCGCATTATTAAAGCAGCATTAGATATTGCTCGCCCGCTTTGGAAAGATGGTTTTAAATACAAGCGGGCAGGCGTTTACATGCCTGATTTAGCGAAAGGACCAGTGCAACAATGCTTGTTTGATGCGGAAGCGCAAATCGAGAACGATAAACGTATGATGCGAGTGCTTGATGACATTAACGCTTCAATGGGTGCCGGCACACTTCATTTTGCATCTTCAGGGTTTTCAAGCAAATGGCATATGCGGCAATTAAACCGTTCGCCTCGTTACACAACTCGATGGGATGAGTTGCCCGTGGTTAGCCTTTAAACTCAAAAATATAATTGCGATGAACTTCGCCCGCTTTTCGATAGGGATGGGAATCAAATTCTTGGATTGGACAGCGAGTTGAGTCAGAGAAGAATGAACCTTCAAACCCAAGGTCGCTGAATTGTTCAGTTACTGCAGGGACTTGCTTTTGGTGAATTTCGATGAGGATGATGGGTTTGTCTTCCATGAGTAACTGCCTCGCTCCCTCAATAACAGCAGGTTCATGTCCTTCGACGTCACACTTTATAAATCGAACAGGTCGCTGGAAACTATCCTTGATAGAGTCAAGGGTTACCATATCGACATTAATCGATTCACTTTCAATGTGTTCAGAAGATTCAGTTTCGATTGAACCACCGCCATGGCCAATAAATGCTCGATGAAACAAAGTCTGTCCACACGTGTCTGAAAGAGCGGTCATTCGAAGGTCAAGATTTTGCAATTTAAACATTCGCTCAACATCTTGTTTGGTGTGTTTAAGTTCTGGTTGTGATTAAAATGCAACAACAGTCCCATTTGGCCCAATGCATTGGGATAACCAATAAGTAAAAACGCCGCGGTTTGCGCCAATGTCTAACACAGTAGCGCCGTGTAAATCAAGTGATTGAATGAACGCGATAGATTCACGTTCAGTCCTCGATGCGTAACGCCAAAAACGGTGACGATGTTTGAGATAAGACCAGAATGCTTTCAACATAGGTGTTTGTCAGTTATACCAAAACCACTGCGTGTTGTACAAGTTGCCTCAATCACTCATGCAGTATTTGCGGTTGATTCTAATCGTTCAGTTACAAACTTGGATTTAAGTAAATGTGAATCGTTAAATCTTCGATGCTTAATTTAGAAAAATCAAGGAGGCAGCAATGCGAATGATATGCACAATAACTGTAGTGACGGCATGTTCGGCAATGCTTGCAATGAACGATACTCCACCTGAAACAATTGAGTTGACTGGGACAGCGCGTGATTTTAAGGAGCGCGGTTCTTGTGGTGGTGGTCATCCAGATTTCGAAGTGTATCCTTCGAAGGGGTTTGGACAATATTGCAAAAACATTGCGACACAACTTAGCGAGGATGAATTGCCATTCTTTATTGGAGGCGGAAAGAAGGTCAAGCGGCAATGCAAAGATATTCAGGGGCGACCAATTTGCTGGACGCTTTACGATCCTGATTTAGGCGATTCCCCAATTAAATTTCGACGCGGAACATCGACGGGGGGGATTGAATCTGCTGAATCATTTAATCAGTGGTATAGGGATATTGAAGGTGTAAACATCCATATTCCTATCTCGCTCACACTCATCAAGCAGCCCGATGGTTCGTACGTTTTTGATGACGAACTCGATCCGCTTTACCAATCGCTTGGCGGTTTCTTTCCTATTGAACACCAAGGGTGGGGCAATCCGAGCGGATGGCCAGACCGCAATTTCCATTTCACGCTTGAGATTCACACGTCATTTACATACCAAGAAGATGACGCGCAGTATTTCAAGTTCATCGGCGATGATGACGTTTGGGTCTTCATCGACGGGCAACTTGTCATTGACTTAGGCGGCATTCACGGTGCGACGCAGCAATATGTCGATTTAAATCGCCTCGACTTAGAAGAAGGCGAAACATATTCACTCGATTTCTTTTTCGCTGAGCGACATCGCACAGAATCAAACTTTAGATTCCAAACGAATCTTATGTTTGAGGAAATTGAAATGCCAATTGGCTATGACTGATTAATACTTGGGTTTCACTTGGTGGATTGGGATGTTCACTGTTCTTACTTGCGTAAACTGTCGGTGACCATCTCGTCCACTGTGATACCCGTAACCTGACTGGCCTGCTCCAACCCATGGCGTTCCCTCTGCACCGCCACAAGCCTTGTTGATACCAATCATTCCAGTCGTTAACTGGCGAGCAATTGTAACAGCATGTTCAACTTCGCCAAACACGGCGCCACCCAATCCGTATGGCGTATCGTTTGCGAGTTCAACTGCTTGCTCATCGTCTGACACGCGTTGAATACAACAAACCGGACCAAATGTTTCATCATGCATGATTCTCATTTCATGTGAACAACCAGTAAGCACAGTTGGTTTAATAAAGTTGTCATGGGTTGAGCCACCACATCTAACTTCAGCACCATCTTCAATGGCATTGTCGAGTTGTTGAAGCACAATATCACGTTGTGTGCTACTGACCATTGGTCCAATTGCAACATCATCCTCAGAAGGATTGCCTTGCTTTAATTCTTCAGTTTTGGAAATGACAAGCGATTCAAACTCGTCAGCAACAGCGTCATTGACGTAAATGCGTTCAGTACTCACGCAAACTTGGCCAGCGTTTCTGAAACTATTGTGAACAGCAAATGTTGCAGCTGCTTCAATGTCTGCATCATCTAGGACAATAAGCGCATCTTTTCCGCCAAGTTCTAGGATAACTCGTTTTAAATCTGGGCCACAAGCTGTCAGAATGCTTGCGCCAACTTCGCGTGAACCAGTAAAAGTGACAAGATTGATATCGGATGATACAAGTGCTTTGCCTTGGTCATCTGCACCGTGAATAATTTGAAGAACACTCTCAGGTAGAAACTCATTAAGTATGTCAGCATATGACTGTCCAACGAGCGGCGCCTCTTCAGAAGGTTTGAAGATAACTGTGTTACCAGCAACGAGTGATGGAAGAATGCACTGTTGTGGCATGAGCATTGGAAAGTTCCATGGTGTAATTGCGGCGCTCACTCCAAAAGGGTCTCGGTACACAAGCGATTTTGTGTTTTCATCGCAAACTTCTTCTGGGAGGAACGCTTCGTAAGCACTCTCTAATTCGGAAGTGAACTTTTGAGCTCCGTAAGTCGCTTCCCCTTGTGCCTCCTTCGCACTTTTTCCCATTTCAGCAGTAATCAAGGAGCCAAGTCTTTGAGCTTCTTCTTCAAGTCGTTTTGCAACTGGCTTGAGCAGGTTCGTGCGAGCCTCAAGTCCTAACTTCGCCCACTCCTTTTGTGCGTCACGAGACTTCGCAACAATCGATGGAATCTCATCAACTGGTGTGATTGGCAGGGTACCCACGACTTCTTGAGTTGCAGGATTTATCGATTCGAGAGTTATTGTTGTTGTGGCTGTAGTCATTATTGACTCCTTACTAATGGACCCCCCATTATACTGCAGAAGTAACCATTTTTTGCATCTGTTAAACTATGCATCTAGTACCAATGACTGCAAAAACGCACAATTCGCCCGAAGATTTACTAGTCGTAACGTTTTACCTTTTTGCTTTGCTTGAAGACTACGAGGCGATGCAAAAACCAATTGAACTGTATTGCAATGAGCGTGGTGTGCGCGGCATTATTTTGCTTGCGCGGGAAGGAATAAACTCAACAATTGCCGGTTCAAAAGAGGGTGTGCTTGAAGTACTCGATTTTTTGAAAGAAGATGAACGGCTAGCGAAGTTGTCTTGGAAAGAGTCTATGGCAACTGAGCAGCCCTTTCGGAAACTGAGAGTCCGACTTAAAAATGAAATAGTTAAGATGGGCGTTGATGGAATTGACCCAAACAAAATTGTGGGCACATACGTCAAGCCAAAAGATTGGAATGAGCTCATCAGTGACCCTGAAGTCGTTGTGATTGATACACGAAATGACTACGAAGTTAAAATTGGCACATTCAAAAATGCAATCGACCCCGACATTGAGTCATTTGGGGAATTGCCGTCGTGGATTGAGAGCAATATTGACCAAGAAAAACAACCAAAGGTTGCCATGTTTTGTACTGGCGGCATCCGTTGTGAAAAATCAACTGCATATCTCAAAGAGAAGGGCTTTAATGAAGTTTTTCATCTTGAAGGTGGTATTCTTAAATATCTTGAAGAGGTCCCAGAAGACGAGAGTTTGTGGGATGGTGAATGTTTTGTGTTTGATGAGCGAGTTTCAGTTGGGCATAGGCTTGAGATTGGTGAATATGAGTTATGCCGCGCGTGCCGAATTCCAATTTGCGATGAAGACAAAGCATCCGAACATTTTCAAGAAGGTGTGAGTTGTCCGCATTGCCATGATGTTACGACTGATGAACAAAAGATTCGGTTTAGGGAACGTCAAAAACAAATTGAATTAGCTCGTCAGCGTGGCGATTCGCATCTGACAAAGTAAAACATGTTTTATCCAAATCGACCAAAAGTTAGACCAGCCAAAACTCTATTTGACTTTGTGTTTGAAGCAATTGCAGTTGGTGGGATGTTGGTTGGCGTTTGTTTAATCGTTGCAAACTACTCTGATCTGCCAGAGACCATCCCAATTCACTTTAATGCCAGTGGCGTTGCAGATGGATTTGGTAAAAAGGGGATGATTTTTCTGTTGCCATCAATCTCGCTCTTGCTAGTGCCGGGAATGCTACTTCTCCGCAAATGGCCATGGGTCTCAAACGTCCCACTTGAGATTACTGAAGAAAACGCACTTTACCAATATGCTCTGATTGTGAAACTGCTTGGATTCTTGGCAGCAGTCGTTTCGCTTACCTTTACGACGATTGTATACGACACAATTGAGATTGCTCTTGGTGGTTCATCGCTGCTGGGAGCGTGGTTCATTCCCGCGATGGTTGTGCCTATCTTTGGGAGCATGATTTGGTATTTTGCAGCCGCCTTTAGGGGTCGATAAACCTTAAAAGTTACAGTAAAATGACGGGTCTATGAGTACTCCAACGATTATCTACACACACACCGACGAAGCTCCAGCGCTGGCAACGTATTCCTTCCTGCCAATAGTAAGAGCATTTACCGCATCGTCTGGCATCAACATCGAACTCAAAGACATCTCACTATCTGGGCGAATTCTCGCTCACTTTTCTGAATGTTTAAATGAAGAACAACGAGTCAGCGACGGTCTTGCAGAACTTGGGGAACTCGTAAAACGTTCTGAGGCAAATGTCATTAAGTTGCCAAACGTCAGTGCCTCAATTCCACAACTCAAAGCAGCGATTCAAGAATTGCAAAACAAAGGCTTCGCAGTTCCTGATTACCCTGAAGAGCCGCAGAATGAAGAAGAAAGAATCATTCAAGCGACTTATAACACGGTCAAGGGTTCAGCAGTCAACCCAGTTCTTCGAGAAGGAAACTCAGACCGTAGAGCACCTCGCGCAGTGAAAGAATACGCTCGCCAACATCCTCATCGTATGGGCGCTTGGAACGCAGACAGCAAGTCTCATGTTGCACACATGGATGGCGGCGACTTCTTTTCAAATGAGAAGTCAGCAACGATGGAACAAGATACATCAGTTTCAATCGTTCACTTTGACACAGATGGAAACGAATCAATATTGAAAGAGGGGCTTGCACTTCTAAAAGCCGAAGTGATTGATGCTACTTTCATGAGTAAGCAAAAACTCGTTGCCTTTTTAGAAGAGCAACTAACAGATGCAAAAGAAACTGGGGTCTTGTTCTCACTTCATATGAAGGCAACAATGATGAAAGTATCTGACCCAATCATATTCGGTCAAGCTGTCAAAGTCTTTTACAACGAACTGTTTGAAAAGTATGGAGGGTTGCTTGATACACTCGGCGTTGATGTCAGCAACGGTTTTGGTGATGTTGAATCAAAGATTGCAACCCTTCCAGCAGAAAAACAATCAGAGATTCGAGAAACCATTGCTTGCATCTATGAAAACAATCCATCAATTGCAATGGTTAATTCCGACAAGGGCATAACAAACTTACATGTACCCAGTGATGTCATTATTGACGCTTCAATGCCCGCGATGATTCGCACTTCAGGTTGCATGTGGAATGCAAATGGTGAAACTCAAGATACTAAAGCAGTGATTCCAGATAACAGTTACGCAGGGATCTATCAAGCAGTGATCGAATACTGCAAGGCAAACGGTGCGTTTGACCCAAGAACAATGGGGAGTGTTTCAAACGTCGGATTAATGGCACAGAAAGCTGAAGAATACGGTTCACATGACAAAACATTTGAGATTGCATCAGATGGTGTTGTGAAAGTTATTGCTTGTAACGGCGAAGTTGTCTTTGAACATAATGTAGAAGCAGGCGATATATGGCGAATGTGCCAAGCAAAAGATGCTCCTATTCAAGACTGGGTCAAACTTGCAGTCAACAGAGCAAGAGCGACGGGCGTTCCTGCTGTGTTTTGGCTCGACGAACGCAGGCCTCATGATGCTGAACTCATTAAGAAAATTAAAGCGTATCTCCCTGAACATGACACAGATGGACTTGAATTCCACACGATGTCACCAGCAGAGGCATGCACTTATTCATGCAAACGAGCAAGTGAAGGTAAAGACACAATCTCAGTCACCGGTAATGTTTTAAGAGATTACCTCACTGACTTGTTCCCTATTTTGGAAGTTGGAACAAGTGCGAAAATGCTCTCAATTGTGCCGCTCATGAATGGCGGTGGACTGTTTGAAACAGGTGCTGGTGGTTCTGCCCCAAAGCATGTCCAACAGTTTGAAAAGGAAAATCACTTAAGATGGGATTCGCTTGGAGAGTTTTTAGCACTCGCTGCGTCATTTGAACACTTGTCAAACACAAGTGATTGCGAAACAGCAAAACTTCTTTCAGAAACGCTTGATGATGCGACCACGCAATATTTGTTAAACAACAAAGCGCCATCAAGAAAAGTAGGCGAGCTAGACAACCGCACATCGCACTTCTACGTTGCCATGTATTGGGCTAGATCTATAGCAAGTCAAACAAAAGACAAAGAACTAGCGAGTGAGTTTTTGTCAATTGCAGAAAGTCTTGAGGCAAATGAAAAAATAATTTGTCAAGAATTTATTGATGCTCAAGGCGAGCCAGTTGATATTGATGGTTATTACTTCCCTTCAGTTGATCTGGCTAGTCGGTCAATGAGGCCAAGCAAAACCTTTAACTCAATTATTGAAAAAATCAGTGATCTGGTGTAATTGTTGAATTCCAGAATGGTTTATCTAAAGGGTCTTTTAGAATTTCAATAAGGGGTTTTGGGAATAAATTTTGTTCCTTTAAACAGTTTTTATCTGCCCATAAAAATTCAAGATGCATTTCATCTTCTGAGAATGGTTCTGGTTTTTGACGAAAAGTTAACTTGTGATTTACTTCAAAGAAGAGTGAAATTTCACACTCATTCTCCCATGCATTTTCAATTGCCCCTGAAAAGTTTTTAATAGAAACAATCTCCCCAATCTCTTCTTTTATTTCTCTTTCAAGTGCTTGCGTTGCTGATTCGCCTAATTCAATATGTCCACCAGGCAGAAAAGTATAATTGCCTTGTTTTTGTTTGCAAAGCAAAATGTAATCATTGCTAATGATAATTGCCCTAGTGATATAACGAAAATTTATTTGTGTCATTAAATGGCTCTGTTTATCTGATATCAAACTGCTTTTTATCGATTTAATTTAAGTTATCTTAATTTAAGAGATTAATTGCATTATTTAAAGTATTTACTAATTGCATTTGCACCTATTTAAGTAAGAATATGAGTAGTAATTAATTATGAAATTCACAAACTTTAAAATTATTTTGATTGCTTTCGTATGCCTCTCAATTTTCTTGTCTAACTCAGGTTTTGCTGGTGATTGTGGTGGGGATGAATCAATTAGAACAATGTTCGACTGTAATGGTAACTGTTGCCCAATGGATTGGGTGTTTGATGATATTTGTGATAATGGAGTTAGGGAATGGCCAGAGGGTTCTGGAATTTACATTTATCTAGATTGTCAAGAGTTTTATTGTGATATGTTCCAATGTGAAGGAGCATGTGCTCCGGAATGCCCTGAAGGGCAAATGCCAGATTGCAATGGCAATTGTGCACCAGTTGAGTGGATAACAGATGAAATTTGTGATGTTGGTCAAAGGTCATTTAATGGAAATCCAATAGTTCTTGCCTGTCAAGAGTATGGCTGTGATGCGTTAAGTTGTGAAGGCAGTTGTTGGGAAGATAACAATAGTTCTTGGAGTTTAGATAATGTTGGTGCTTGTTGCATGGGCACGGATTGTTTAGAAATGACTCGCGCTCAATGCTGGGAGAGTGGCTTTTCTTTTATGGGTAGTAATACTCAATGTCTTAAAAACACTTGTTCATGTGGTGAAGATTGGATTGGGGATTGTAATGGAAACTGCATACCATTAAGAGATGTTGGTAGTGGAGGTTACTGTGCAGATGGTGAATGGTATGATCCTGATGGCATACAGGATAATGGAGATGAGTTCTACATTAGCTTAGATTGTCCAGAATTAGCTTGTGGCATGTCTAGTTGTGTAGGCAATTGTCCAGGTGCTTGTTGCGCTGGGGGAGAATGCATTATTACTGATACATGGCAGGACTGCCTCGAGCTTGGTGGCGTGTTTCTTGGCAGTTATGAATCTTGTGGTGTTGGTGG
>JAYZCQ010000072.1:0-21812 GCA_036338245.1 Planctomycetota bacterium | reverse complement strand
TCATAGGCATTCCCCACGAAATCATCTTGAGCGATGAAGGAACTGTGAGGTGTCAAG
Organism: Planctomycetota bacterium; assembly: GCA_036338245.1. Classification (GTDB taxonomy): domain Bacteria; phylum Planctomycetota; class Phycisphaerae; order Phycisphaerales; family SM1A02. Next base: position 21,755 of record JAYZCQ010000072.1, on the reverse strand, counting down.
GACACCCAACAGGCTTTACGAGTGTATTGGTAAAACTGATTGTTGTTGCAAACGGTGGGGGAGGTCTTCCATTAAATTCAATTGGGCGGTGGAAAGTTAAACCAGAAATAGATGGCTGAACCAGTAGCCGAACCCAACGAACAAAACCACTCACTTCGCGAAGCAATCAATGAGGTGTGGTCACTTGCTTGGCCAACAGTTTTGACTATGACTAGTTTTACGATTATGCAATTCGTAGACAAGTTAATGGTGAGTAAGGTTGGACCTCTTGAAGTTGCTGCGCAAGGCAATGCTGGAACATGGGCGTTTGCTGTGATTGCGACTGTTATGGGCGTCGTGACAGTTGTCAACACATATGTCAGTCAACATTTAGGCGCCGGTTCACCTGAAAAGGGTCCAAAATATGCATGGTCTGCTGGCTGGATGGCAGTTTTCTTTTGGGGCATCATTATTTTGCCCTGGGCATTTTTAATCCACCACGTGTTTGAATATATTCATAAAGGGAATGAACAACTCATTTCACTTGAAACTGAATATGCGGTCTACACCTTAGTAGGCAGTTTATTTCTGCTTGTTGGTCGGGGGTTCTCACAATACTTCTTTGGAATGCACAAGCCAAAAATCATCACAGTTTCAACGGTGATTGCGAATGTCATAAATGTCACAGCAAACTATATTCTGATTTTTGGCGAAGAGGGAATCCCTTCACTCTTCCCAGGCATTCCAGGTACACCAGCACTTGGTTTAAAAGGTGCCGCTATTGCAACAGTCATTGGGATGTTTATGGAAATGCTCATCCCATTTCTCATCTTTATTAGTCCAAAGTTTAACAAACAATACCTCACTAGAAATGCATGGCGACCTTGTTACCAAACCATGAAAGAGATTTTCAGGTTGGGTTGGCCAGGTTCAATTCAGTGGGGCAACGAGATTATTTGTTGGGCACTGTTTATGACAGTTTTTGTAGGCACTTTTGGCACGAACGACATGGCCGCAGGTTGGATTGCACTTGGTTACTTGCACTTAAGTTTCATGCCTGCAATCGGAATAAATGTCGCGGTCAATTCTATTGTTGGTAAATACATAGGCGCAGGCAAACCAGAGGTTGCTGTTTCCAGAGCAAGGGTTGGCGTGTCTATGGCAGCAATCTATATGTCCGTTTGCGCTGCAATCTTTATCATCTTTAGGCATGACTTTATTTCATGGTTTGTAAGTGGCGCTGATACGCCGCCAGAAGATAAGGCAGCAATTATTGAACTTGGCGCACAGATGCTCATCATGGTTGCAATCTTCCAAACGATTGATGCCCTCGGCATTGTTTACACAGGAGCACTTCGTGGTGCAGGGGATACAGTTTGGCCAGGCGTCGTCACTGCAATTTACAGTTGGGTGCTTATCGTTGGTGGAGGTTGGATTGCAGTTACATATTTTTCAGAAATAGGGTCTATAGGTCCTTGGATTGCAGCATCAGCGTACGTCATTTTGATTGGGATAACGATGGCGGTTCGCTTCGAAAAAGGTGGTTGGCGGTCAATAGATTTGCTTGGTCGCAACTCAATCAAAGATGAAGCTAGGCGAGCTTCTCCACTGACAATTGGTCCACCAGCATGCGAAGCAGACGGTGCAATCGCCGATTTTGTCGATCCTGCGGACCCCTAGCCTTAACCCCTTTTGCATTGGTTCGTTATCTTCTGTACAATCTTCAATCACACTTAGACAGAAGACGGAGTTAGAACAGTGGAAAGTACACAACACATTGATTCAACATTAGACACCATGATTGGTGGCGGAAACCCTGAAGCAGCAAACAAGCATTTTGAAGCTGCCGTGGAACATGAACAAAACGGTTTTCGTATTGGGGCAATTGAAGAACTTAGGCTAGCGATTCAACAAGGCGCAAATCCAGAACACAAATTTCAACTCGCCTATCTCCTTGACTTGGTTGGAGAAGAAAGGGAAGCTGTTGATCTTTATGAGTCAATTACGACTTCTGATCGCCCTCACATTAATGCCCTGCTAAATCTAGCAGTCATCTATGAAGACAACGGTCAATTATCTGCAGCTGAAAAGTGTTTAAGACAAATTCTTGACACAAATCCAAATCACGAAAGAGCTCGCCTCTACATGATTGATGTTCAATCATCAACAGAGATGTACTACGATGAAGAGGTTGCCCGTGACGCTGCAAAGACTGCTGCACTCATGAACACGCCAGTGACAGATTTTGAACTTTCGGTTCGTGCAAGAAACTGCTTAAAGAAAATGGATATCCGATCGCTTGGCGATTTGCTCAAGGTAACCGAAGCAGAATTATTGAGTTACAAAAATTTCGGCGAAACCTCACTTGTTGAAATTAAGCACATGCTTTCTGCAAGAGGCATGAGACTTGGTCAGGCATCTGAAACAGGTCACGTATCAAAAGTTCACCAAGACAGATACAAAGAACTTCTAAACCACGCGCCTGAACAAGTGCTAAAACAACCAGTCTCAGCATTAAGTTTGTCAGTCCGTGCAAGGAAAGCGCTCCAATTGTTGAATATCCAAACGCTTGGCGATTTAGCAATTCGAACAGAAGCCGAGCTCATGGGGATTAAAAACTTCGGCTCAACAAGTCTTGATGAGATTAACGAAGGACTTCAAAACCACGGTCTTGAACTTCGAAAAATAGATTAATCGATTACACAATCAAATCGAACGAAGGGTTTTCTGAATAGAAAACCCTTTTTTCTTTGTACACTATGAATCGTGCCAAATCACCTAGAGATCCATCGAAGAGAGTTTGTGTTAGGAATGAGCGCTGTTGCAATTGGGGGTCTAGCAAATTGTGATAACTACACTCCAAAAAATGAGAATAATGAAGCACCACACCCGCTTGCTATACCCAACCAAGCGGTTCAGATTCGTGTTCGCGTTGGGAGATATCGCAATGGCGAGCACGCAAAAGTCAATGATGGACAAGTGAGGATGGTTGGCGACGAGCTGCAAACTACAAACGCAATCAAGGCCTTGTTTGATAAAAGTGATTCGACGCAGTTTGTCAGTAGAGAAACGAGGCAATTTACTATTGATAGCGGTGAAAAGCAAAAAGTTGTAACAGGTAAACTCCACATACACGCTCGCGGTGATATTGGAAGAAATGATTTTGACATCATTGCACACGTTCCAATTGAACAATATTTACCAGGCGTTCTCGCTGGTGAACTGTATGCCCACTGGCACCCAGACACATTTGCAGCTCAAGCGGTAGCAGCACGAAGTTACGCAATTGTTCAGCATTTAAACAGAATCAATGCAAGTCATTTTGATGTCACAGATGGCCCTTCCTCACAGATGTTCCTTGGAGATGTTTCACTTGAAGTTGCGCACAACGCAACTAAGGAAACAGAGGGTGTTATTCTTTCGTGGAATTCAACAGTTGTTCCAGCCTATTACAGCGCATGTTGTGGTGGTAGGGCAGCATCTGCTCTAGACGCAATTAGCAGCTCTTCTCAACACGACATTCTTCCACTGATTGGAAGAAATGGTAAAGATGTTTGTGCAGATCTTGAAACTTCAAAATGGCGTGCTACTCGCTCATCAAGAGTGTTTCGAAAGCGTTTAAACGCAAGTGCAAATAACCTTAACCTCCCAGAATTAGAAGCGCTTCGTTCAGTGAGAAGTATTGAACCGTGCGAACAAAACAAGCACGGCAGGCCAACAAAACTCATGATCAAAGATAGAAGGCGTCACAGCATTGTTGTTCGTGCCAGAGATTTTCTAAGTGCTGCAAATGCATCGGTATCATCGCTCCCTCTACCAGGTGACCCAGTTTGGTCTTCGACATTGTCATGTTCCAAAGCTGGAAGCGATCTAGCCTTTGAAGGCCGCGGCCTCGGACACGGTGTAGGATTGTGTCAGTATGGCGCGCAAGAACTTGCTGGGCAAAACAAATCGTGGGAAGACATCTTGCAGTGGTATTATCCAAATGCAAGAATCCAATCGATTTGAAACATGTTCACATCGCTAACACCCGTTGAGTTTACAATTCTTCTTTCTGGATTATGCCTAGTTGCAATGATGTATGCAATGGTCGGGCATGGTGGTGGTTCTGGTTACATTGCAGTACTCGCACTTGCTAGCTTTGCGCCTGAAACGCTTCGGCCAATTGCATTAACATTGAACGTTTTTGTTGCCACAATTAGTACATTTGCATTTAACAAGAAGTCTCAATCAAAACCCTCTTTACTGATACCACTCTTACTTACAAGTATTCCATGTTCGTTCATTGGTGGATTGATTCAACTTGATCCATCAATCTATAAACCAGTACTCGGCGTTGTTTTGGCTCTCGCAGCCGTAAGATTGTTCATAAAACCAAAACAGAAGCAAACCCATGTCGCCCCATTGATTATTGTGCTATTTCTTGGTGCAACAATTGGACTTGTCAGTGGGATGATTGGAATCGGCGGCGGCATCTTTTTAAGTCCAATCTTACTTCTTTGTGGTTTTGCGACTGCAAGAGAGACGGCAGCAGTCAGTGCGCCGTTCATTTTGTGTAATTCAATAGCCGCACTAATTGGAGTGATGGCGTCAGAGCCTGAGATTGGTGAACTTACGCTCAATTCACTCCCACTCGCATTCGGAGTTATCGTTGGGGGCGTGATTGGTGCAATCATTGGTAGCCGAAAACTTGGGCAGGGTGGTCTGCGTATGATGCTTGGGATTGTCCTAGCAATTGCTGCCGTAAAGATGTTTTTGTAGGGAGTGCCATTCATTGGTAAAATAGGATTAATGACACACCCAGGGACACAACTTAGAAACTTAATGAACGACCGCTCTCTCATGTGCCCCGGCGCTTGGAACGGCCTTGTTGCAAGGGCGATTGCCTCAACGGGTTATCAAGCGTGTTACATCAGTGGCGGGGCAACAGCAAACGCATCGGGCTATCCGGATATTGGGTTGATTTCCCTCACAGAAATGTGCAGAACGATACGCGAGGTTAGAAACGCGAGCGGTTTACCTGTGATTGTTGATGCTGACACTGGTTACGGTGAAATTGAATCTGTGAAACGCACTGTTGTTGAATACGACCGGAACGGTGCGGCAGGCATGCACATTGAAGATCAAGAGTTTCCAAAGCGGTGCGGACACCTCGATGGGAAACGCCTCATCCCAACTGAAGAAATGGTTGCAAAAGTTTCGGCCGCTTCCACAAACAAAGTACACCCAGACTTCCTGCTTATTGCCCGAACAGATGCGAGAAGCGTTGATGGACTTGATGCAGCAATTGAACGAGGCAACGCATACCGCGACGCAGGAGCGGATATGATTTTTCCAGAGGGACTCCATTCCGAAGAAGAGTTCATCGAGTTTGCTGATGGCTGCCCAGGGCTGCTTCTTGCAAACATGACAGAGTTTGGTAAAACCGCATCAATTCAGTTTGACCGTTTTTCTGAGATGGGGTATCAATTGGTGATTTACCCAGTCACGATGCAGCGTGTTGCAATGGGTGCAATCACAAAATGCCTTGCGCAACTGCAAACAGAGGGTTCGGTTGATGGTTTCGTTGATTCCATGCAAACTAGAACATCTCTCTATGAGATGCTTGAATACAAACCAGGGGAAGAGTGGAACTTCCCTAAATAGTCTAAAACGCCTCGCGAAGCGTTCTAACGCCATTTTTGATAGAATAAGGGGACGCCTTCTGCTCAACGCAGGGTAGTAATCGCTAAGGAATTTTATGACTCAAGCAACAGAAGAAACTAAAAAACAAACTGATTCGCGGGGATTAGCAGGTCAAGTCATTGGAGAAACATCCGTCTGTGCAGTCAACCAAACACAGTTGATGTATCGCGGTTATGAAATCGCAGATTTGGCTGCGAACGCCACTTTTGAAGAGGTTGCACACCTTCTATTGGTAGGGCACAAGCCAACAGGCGAAGAACTCAAGGTGTTCAACGAAGAAGTCACAAGTTATCGAGCAATCCCGACATCAGTTAGAGATGCAATCGTTGACATTGCAAAACAAACGCCAGGCGCACACCCAATGTCAGTATTGAGAACAGCAGTTTCGCTTCTTTCTCATACTTGTGAGTTATGCGAGGACAACTCTAACGAGGCAGAACTCCTAAAGTCAAAAATGCTATTGGCGAAGATTCCGACATGTATCGGGACGCACCAAAGAGCGTTAGATGGCAAAGAGCCAGTAGAGCCTGATGCATCACTGAGCCATGCAGCAAACTTGCTTTGGTGCATCACGGGTGAAAAGCCACACGAGATTACAGCTAAGGTGATGGATGTTTCGCTCATTCTCTACGCTGAGCACGACTTTAACGCCTCTACCTTCACAAGCAGGGTCATCGCATCAACGAACAGCGACATGCACTCATGTGTATGTGGCGGCATCGGCGCACTCAAAGGCAACTTGCATGGCGGCGCAAACGAAGCGGCGATGGAAATGCTTAGTGAAATTATGGAAGCAACTTCAACGGGGCAAACCGTTGATGAATACATGCAACATGCTTTTGAAACAAAGAAAAAACTCATGGGCTTTGGACACCGCGTGTATAAAAACGGTGACCATCGCGCAGGCATCCTTAGAGATTGGGGCTTGAAGTATTGCGACGAAGTTAATCCTGACGCTAAAGCGTGGTTTGACTTGGGTGATGAAGTTCAATCAATTATGCTTCGCGATAAGAGTATCTACCCGAATGTGGATTTCCCTTGTGGCATGACATACTTTGCGATGGGTATCCCTGTTCCACAATACACGCCAATCTTTGTTGCATCACGAATCACAGGTTGGTGCGCCCATATTATGGAGCAACATCAAAACAACCGAATAATTCGACCACTTGCTGAATATGCAGGTGAAGTTTTACGCGAATGGAACGATGGGTAATGAGTGACGTTTCACACATTGCGGTCATCGGCGCTGGCACAATGGGCTCTGGTATTGCATTGACGTCTGCACTCGCAGGAAAGAAGTGCACACTCGTTGATGTCCAAGAGCCTCAACTCGACAGCGCTCGGTCTTATCACGATAAACAGCTTAGCAAACTCGTCGCAAAAGAAAAGTTGACAAATGATGAAGCGACTAACGCTCAATCACTGTTGAATTACACCATAGAGATTAGCGACGCCTCATCAGCAGACTGGGCAATTGAAGCAGCAACGGAAAACGTTGATGTGAAGAAAACACTGTTCCAAATGATGCGAGATACATTTGGAGAAGAAGTCGTACTTGCAACGAACACATCATCGATTTCAATTACAGATTTAGCAACGGCGGTTGTTGGTGCAGAAGAGCGAGTCATTGGCATGCACTTTTTTAATCCAGTCCCGGTGATGAAACTTGTTGAGGTTATAAAAGGCAATCAGACAAGCGAAGCAACTACTAATGCAACCATCGCCCTTTCCGAAGCCCTTGGGAAAATCCCAGTCCCAGCAAACGATTTTGCTGGCTTCGTTTCAAACAGGGTACTTATGCCAATGATTAACGAGGCATTTCACGCTTGGGAAGATGGTGTTGCAGACCCAGATGCAATTGACTCAATCATGAAACTTGGTTGTGCGTTCCCAATGGGACCGCTGCGACTAGCGGATTACATCGGCTTAGATGTCTGTAGAGACATCATGATGGTGATGTATAACGGTCTTGACGAAAACCCAAAATACTTACCTAACCAAAAGCTTGTTGACCTTGTTGAAGCGGGGAAACTTGGCGATAAATCTGGTTCGGGAGTGTACGACTACACCAAAGAGTAACGCGATGACGAAGAAGACACACCCGATCTTCAGTTGGCCGGGTAGCCTTTGTTGGCTTCTTCCCCTTGCTGTAATAGCGCTTGCGCTGATGCAACTGGATCTTGTAGGCTCAATGTGGTGGTATTTACTTATCCCAACTTGTGTTGCGTTTACATTTATTGATTTATTTACAAAAGTTTGGCTTGGAATTTCAGTCTTAACAACACTATTCTTTTATTGTTCAATTGGTTCATCAGGCGTGCCTGTGAGCTATGCAATTTTGGAACCAACCACTTGGGTTAGTTTGCGTGAAATGCGTGGACTTGAGTTAACAGAGTTTGAGTGGTTCCATTGGTGGCCATTCAAGTGGCTTATTGCACTTCTCTGTTTGAACATGTCAATAGTGACCATTCGGAAGATTCCATTCAACGTGCTCACGATTGGGGTTTGGTCAATTCACGCGGGCGTCATTGTGCTTGTCCTTGGCTGCTTGGTCTACTTTTCAAAGAAAATCGAAGGCGACGTTGTCATTTCTAGACATCAGGTATCGATTCAGATTCCCGGCGAAGAATCAGCATCGATGCTCGTTGCACCCGGCAATTCGATTGTCATTGGACCATACACATGTGAAATTTCAAACATCAATCCAAACTGGGAATTGTTAACTGGTGACGACAAAGGCAAGAGGACGTACGCGGTTTCAATTTCGATGACATCAGATGACGCATCATTTACTCGTCAGCTCATCAGTGGCTACCCTGAATATACCGAGGACGTCATTCGCACAGACAATCCAAAGCAGCCGATGGCACGAGCCATCAAAGTCCTCGGCACAGCACTCGTTGATGAATCCATCAAAATGTCACTTGAGCAAGATGTCAAAAGCGAATTTTATGTGACTCAAAGCGCTGCCATCTACCTTCGTGAACTCGATGAAAACGGGGTTGCCAAAACAGGGTGGATTGAACACACAATTCCAAACCTTCCACGATTCAACGACTACATCAGCGAAGGCAGTGAGGTTTGGGATGCAAAGCGAATTCCAAAACATCCAATCGCAATTGATGTACCTAGCGAAGTGGGCATGTCACTCACAGTAACGGATTATCTGAGATACGCATTTATGGATGCTCGGATTGTCCCTGGCGGGAACGACCTTAATCCTGTGGTTTGGGCAACAATTGAGCGCGGTGATATTAAACAGCCCGTCAAGATGTTTGCGTTTGACCCTTCAAACAACACAACCGACAGTTCGCTGATGGTTTTCAAATGGCTCGATTCGCCAACTGAATTGGCTGCATTGCAAGAATCGCTATTACCAACCCTAGAAGCCCAACTCGGTGAACAAACTTATGCATTGCCTCTGACAAGTTCAGAAGAGTTTGCGCAGATTGGGGAATCAGAGTATGAGTACCGATTAACATCGATTCAAAACAACCTCAACATTGAAAACATTACAGTTTCGCTTGCCATAGTTGAGTTGAAGCATGGCGACAAACAGTGGGTTCGCTGGGTCTTTGAGGACAGTTCTCTAAACAGAGATGTTACTGAATCGGCTGGTCATCTTGAATCAAACTTAGTCGACGATGCAATCAGATTAGATTACGAACCCGGTGCAGCCCCAATTACGATTGTTGCTGGAAATGGTGTTGAAGGCGTACAACTGTTGTTGCAAACAGACACCGAAAAACCAATTCAAAGAACCGTCAATTTTGACGAGCCGCTATCAATCATTGATGATGTGCAACTAGCCGTTCACAGACTAGAAGCAAATACTCACATTGAAACAAGACCGACAGTAGTTCCCGCTCAGCAAAGAGATCCAAATGTTAGTAACACGATGTCAATGATTCGCGTTATTATCAAAGACGCTGACTCTGAGAGGATTGCATGGCTTCCATATCATCACTACCCGTTTGAGTCGAATACGCAGACCGTCAATCGTTTTAGATATCAACCAACTATTGTTGGTCTAGCGGATGGAAAAATTGTTGAATTAATGTTCTCGCGGGAGCGAGCACCATTGCCAACGCCAGTTGCCCTAAATGATTTTGAAATTGACACCCACATCGGTGGCTTCTCTGGTCGAACATCCTCAATTCTCAACTGGCGGTCGCTAGTTTCATTCCCCGAAGTTTCAGACGAACTTGTTGCAGTAAGCGTGAACGACCCAAAACCGCATCACGGCTATTGGTTCTTTCAATCACAATGGGACCCACCTAGTGCAACATCACAAGGATTGAACTATACAGTGTTAGGGGTTGGGAACAGAGAAGCGGTGTTTACAATGCTTCTAGGCACTTGTATTACGGTACTTGGCATGATGTGGGCGTTCTTTGTGAAGCCAACGATTAAACGAAAAAGACAGCAAGCAGTGTATGGAGCAAGTAAATGAAGAAAGTTTTCTTACTCATTATGTGCATTGTTGGATTCTCAACTCAAGCGAGTGGTGATGGCTTAGCAGAGCAAATTAACACCACGCCTTGGAGCAATCAGGTTGCCGTCTTTACAGAAGGACGCGTGAAGTCATACGAAACTTTTGCCCGGTCGTACATGCAGTATATTTCTGGCTCCAAAGCAATTGATGGGCAACCCGCAACATTCACATTTCTAGACATGATGGTTCGTCCTGAATATTATGAAGGCAGACCCATCATTTTCGTTAAGAACAAAAATGTCAGAGCAATCATTAGCGATGTTTTAAAAGCAAAAAACCCAAATCTCACAGGCGAAATGAATTCGTTTATGAAAAAGGGGCTCATTGCTAAAGAGCACTTACAAGAGCCTGAAGTTCACGCAAAGTTGCAATCGCTTCGTTCAGATGTTATGCGGTTCGCATCTCCTGTTGAACAGATTGAAGTTGCACTCAACGCGAGTAACCCAAGAAACATGTGGGCAAACTTTCAAGTTGTTCCGCCTCCAAGCGGGCAGTTCGATGCGCCATGGCAAACACTGGAACATATTTCAGATGAAACAATCATTTCGTCATGGAGTGAAATGGTTGAAGCGTGGAAGGCGGGCAACGCTGATGCAGCAAATCAACAACTTACTCGCCTCGCAGGGCTGTTGCCGCTGCTTCCTACAGGCGAGGGGATTTATCCACCATCGAAAAAACTTCAGCTTGAAAGCCTGTACTTTAAGCTCGGTAACTTTACAGCAATCTGGATTGTCTATCTCATTGCAGTCGTGTTACTGCTTATGGCTTTTGTGTATCAATTCAAGGGCGTTGGTTCTTTTGGCATGTGGCTCTTTATTTTTGCAGCATCGCTTCATACCGTCGCAGTCATTTGGCGGTGGTATGTTTCCGGTCGCTACCCAAACACAAATATGTTTGAAGCCATCACAACCGCTGCTTGGATGGGCAGTTTGTTTGGCTTGCTGATGGAGTTCTTGTTACGCAAAACTCAGATGAAATACTTGTTCGCCTTAGGCGCAGCAGTCGCATCAATGATTGCGTTGTTAGCAGTTCGATTGTACCCACTTGAACTCAACCCTCATGTCTCAAACAGAATGCCTGTTTTGCATGACATTTGGCTTTACATACACGTGAATTTCATCATCTTTTCTTACTGTCTCATTTTTGTTGCGGCAGTAACTGCCACACTCTACCTGTTTAGGCGTTTCATTCTTCGCTTAAAAGGCCAAAGCGGGATTCAAGAGTTTGCAAGAGCTGGTGGCATTGCTTCAGTCGTTGAACTCAGGCCTTTAAAGAAGGGTGAAACCGCATCTAGCATGGGTATGGTGCTCGACGGGGCGACAATGATTCTTGTTGAGTTGTCATTTATCTTGCTATGGGCAGGCATTGTGATGGGCGCAATTTGGGCAGACCACTCTTGGGGAAGACCTTGGGGCTGGGACCCTAAAGAAGTTTTTGCACTCAACACCTTCCTTGTTTTTGCCGTACTTATTCACACGCGGATAAAAGTCAAAGACAAAGGGTTTTGGACAGCGCTCCTTGCAATCATTGGTTGCATTGTCATGCTCTTTAACTGGATTATCATAAACTTCACCATTTCAGGATTGCATTCTTACGCATAACTGACACGTGACACACCAAGTGATTCAAACTGAGAATTTACCTGACCAATGTTCATCTTGGCTTGCAGGTTTCTGCGAATTGCATGTTTGTCCTGCAGAATCGCTACGATTTAAAGAACTCCTCCCCACGGTTGAGGGGCTAGTCATTCGAACATATACCGAAGTCACGCGAGCAATGATTGAAAGTGCGTCAAACTTAAAGGTTGTTGGGCGAGCGGGCGTTGGCATAGATAACATTGATTTAGATGCATGCAAGGAACATGGCGTTCGGGTTGTGCATACACCAGAAGCAAACACGGAGTCAGTTGTCGAGCTTGTCTTATCGAGAATGCTAATGATGCTCCGCAAAGTGACATTCGTTGAGAACGAAGTGTCGCAGAACGAGTGGGATCTTCTTCGGACAAGCGCCATGAACGAGAAGCAGTTTTCTGAAATGACGCTTGGCATTATAGGATTTGGTCGAATTGGTTCTCGGCTCGGAAAACTTGCAAGCGTGCTTGGATTCAACGTCATCTTTCATGATATAAAAATGATTCAAGATACAGGCGAGTGCAAACAGTGCTCCCTAAAAGAAGTGTTAGAACAAAGTAATGCAATCTCTATTCATGTTGACGGGCGATTAGAGAACGAACACATGTGTGACGCAGATTTTTTCCGGCCACTGCAGCAAGGGTGTTTATTCATAAACACCTCCCGCGGCTTTGTCGTCGACGCAAGCGCGCTTGCGAATCATTTACGCCACGATGCATCAGCGATTGCGATTGTTGACGTGCATCAGCCAGAACCTGTCCATGCCGACTATCCGCTACTAAACATGCCTAACGTCGAACTTTATCCACACATCGCATGCAAGACCCAAACAGCTACAATTAACATGGGTTGGGTGGTTAAAGATGTTATTGCTGTTTTAAACAACGAAACCCCTCAATTTGAAGCAGTGCTTCAGTAAAAGAAAGATCACGAACTAAATGTCAACGACAATTCAATCAATCTTCGCAAGACAAATCCTAGATTCAAGAGGTAACCCAACGCTTGAATGTGATGTGACGCTCGCAAATGGTGTCATGGGCAGAGCGGCAGTACCAAGTGGTGCAAGCACAGGCGAAAACGAAGCGGTTGAACTTCGAGATGGCGGCAGTGACTGGTGTGGCAAGGGTGTGTACACCGCAGTCAAAAATGTAAACACTGTTATTGCTCCCGAAGTCATTGGCATGAACGCGGACGACCAAACAGCAGTCGATGAACAAATGATTGCACTTGATGGCACAGCAAACAAAGGTAATCTTGGTGCCAATGCACTATTAGGTGTGTCAATGGCAACTGCGCATGCGGCAGCACAGGCTGCAGGCAAACCACTCTACGATTATTTAGGCGATGAAAGTTCAACAACCTTGCCCGTGCCAATGTTCAACATTCTTAATGGTGGGAAGCACGCCGACAACACCGTCGATTTCCAAGAGTTCATGATTCAACCTTGGGGTTTTGAGCGATTTGATGATGCACTTAGAGCATCAGTTGAAATTTATCACACACTTAAGGAAGTGCTTCATGACCGCAACTTATCAACGGCTGTTGGCGATGAGGGTGGCTTTGCACCCAACCTACAAGATAATGAAGACGCCTTAAAAATTATTGAAGAAGCTGTAGATAAATCGGGTTATTCATGGGGGGAACAAATTTTCGTTGCCCTAGACCCAGCGACAAGTGAATTGGTCAGCGAAGCCAGAAAACTTGGCAAGGAAGGCTATTGTTTCTTTAGCAGTCAGCCGGATAAGATTGTGTCATCAGAGGAAATGATTGACTTGTGGGCAGACTGGTGCAAACGGTATCCAATCAAGTCAATCGAAGACGGTCTTGGAGAGGATGACTGGTCTGGATGGAAATCGTTAACAGAGCGGCTTGGGGACAGTGTTCAACTTGTTGGTGACGACTTGTTTGTGACAAATCCACTCTTCCTTCAAAGAGGCATTGATGATGGCTGCGCAAACTCAATACTTGTGAAAGTCAATCAAATCGGAACGCTCACTGAGACGTTTAGAGCAGTCGAACTTGCTCACGAGAGTGGGTATTCAACTGTTCTGAGTCACAGAAGTGGTGAAACAGAAGACACCACGATTGCAGATTTGTCAGTGGCGACCAATTGCGGCCAGATTAAAACGGGAGCACCGTGCCGTTCTGACCGAACTGCAAAATACAACCAACTCATCAGAATTGCTGAAAACCTAGGGGACAAGGCGTCGTACGGTCGTTAAATGAAGAAGGGGACAATTCAACATCTTGTAACTTGGCGATTTGTTCAACTTCCATTTATCCTGATTGCGATTTACACGCTGACGTTTCTACTTGCATGGCAAATTCCAGGGAACCCGCTGGAGAGCGAAGGGCGTGTGCCTCCACCTGAAGTTGTGGAAGCGATGCAATCACAATACAACCTAGATCACCCACTTAGGTTTTATGGTGAGTACCTTTGGAATGCATCTGGGTTCGCGTGGTTAATGAACGAGCATGATGGACCCGTCTTTAATTTAGGGCCAAGTTTGCGCCACGAGAATTGGACGGTGAATGAAATTCTATTAGCAGGTCTGCCCGTTTCGATGACGCTCGGCTTGTTTGCCATTCTCATCGCATTAATCATCGGTTTGACCGCCGGCACATTAAGTGCGCTCAAACCAAAAACATGGATTGATTCACTTGCGTTTCTCGTATCAATCATTGGAATAAGCCTTCCAACATTTGTCATCGGCGTGTGCTTGCTCATGACGTTTTCAGTTTGGCTTCATCTGTTCCCAATCAGTGGGTGGGGGACTTGGAAACATATGGTGCTTCCGTCTCTCACTTTGAGTTTGCCATTTGCGGCATACATCGCACAATTGACCCGCAGCGGCATGCTTGAACAACTTGGAAGTAATCACATCAGAACCGCTCGTGCAAAAGGACTGCCTGAGTATTCTGTTGTGTTAAAGCACGCGATGAAAAACGCGATTCTACCGGTCTTGAGTTACATTGGTCCCGCAACAGCTGCAGCGCTTACTGGTTCGTTTGTCGTTGAAAAGATATTTGCAGTTCCCGGCGTTGGAGTTCATTTTGTTGAAGCCGTCCTCGGAAAAGACATCACTGTCCTCATGGGAATTGTGCTCGTTTACGCAACACTTCTTGTGATGTTCAATTTAGTTGTTGACGTGACATATCGCCTGGTTGATCCGAGGATGAATTAACTCGCCAAAGTTGTTGCACAAGTCTTGGGTGCGACGTGAGACCGCTGACTCGATCAGGCTCATACATATATAACTGAAGAAGCTGACAAACAACAAGCATGGGAACTTCTTCGTTAAACAGTTCAGTTTCTATTTCTCGGAGCAATTCATACCGTTTGACAGGGTCTAGTTCTGCCGAAGCTTGAGTTAGTTTTGAATCGATTTCGGGATTGGAAAAGCCTCTGTCGTTATTCCCGTTTTCAGAATGGAAAATATCTAAGAAGGTTGAAGGGTCACCGTAATCCCCATACCACCTTCCCCTTGCAACCATGAAGTTTCCACTTCTCAAATCTCTACTAAAGAGTTTGTTGTCTGTTCCTCTAAGTTGGGTTTGAACGCCGAGCGTGTTACGCCATTGATCCCGCAATAAAAGCGAAATCCATTTATAACGATTCGTATTTGTTGTGTAGAGTAAATCGATTGGCGGAAATGGAACGCCATTTTCATTTTCAACGACACCATCACCATCTCTGTCAATCCAACCCGCTGATGCCAAATCTTCTTTCGCCCGTTGAGGGTTATAGTTAATCCCTTCAACTGGCGCGTAATCTTTAATTGAATGGGGTGGCACAAACGAAGTTACAACTGGCTCGTTTAATCTGGTTGCATGTTTGACAATGGCATCTCTGTTAGTTGCATACACAAAGGCTCTACGAACTGCAGGGTCATTAAATGGGTTCAGTTCACCATTGTTCAGTGTTTCCCTACAGTTAAATGAAAAGAAATCAGTCCCGAATGTTGGAAAGGCGTGAATGTTTTCCCTCTTGCCATCTGCCTTCTCAAGCAGCATGTCAGATTGATAATCGACATTGACCCCATTGAGCCAATCTACTTCTCCAGCTTCAAATGCGAATACCGCAGTGTTTGGATCTTCCATCGTGATTGCTTGAATTGAATCGAGTGAGGAGTTTCCTGGTGAATGATAGTAGGGATTTCTCGTAAATCTCATATCACGTTTATAACGCCATTCTTCTAATTGGAATGGGCCGTTACAAACGAGCGTGTTTGGTCTTGCCCAGTAATACTTGTATTTAAGTCGGCCTGTGTCATCATCAATTGAAAGCCATTTCATCGTGCTAGGTTCAGGGATTGGAATCGTATGCCAACCCATATTTATGACTTGCTTCCAGTTCCCTTCGTCCAAATTCCATCCTTCAACCGCTGGTCTATACACGGGGCTACACACTGCAAGGGCAATTTGGTCAAGGAAGTAGGGCACAGGCTGCTCTAGTGCCACTTCAAGGCGATATTCATCAAGAGCACGTATGTATACAACTTCATCAAACTTCGATTGTATTTCACGAAGCGTTATGAATTCTTGCTCTTTCAATGCATCAGTCCGCCACTTCCAAAAATCACTCGCTCCTTTGACTGAAAAAAGGAAACCCGAATAATCCGATGCAGTATCCGGTGTTAAGAGCCGCATCCATGCATATTTAAAGTCGTGCGCAGTTACTGGAGCGCCGTTACTCCACCGAGCATCCGCTCTTAACTCAAAAAGGTATGTTATCTGGTCTTCGCTGAGTGTAATGTTATCAGCAGCAGCAGGTTCAATTGAAAAGTCTTCAGGATTCCATCGAACGAGTCCCTCGTACAAACAATATGCAGCTTGCATATCGGTAAGCCAGCTCATTCTCCCTGGGTCAAGTGTAAACACGTCGCCGCGATTAACGAAAACGAAATCTGCTTTTTCTTTATGC
This sequence comes from Planctomycetota bacterium, assembly GCA_036338245.1. Taxonomy (GTDB): domain Bacteria; phylum Planctomycetota; class Phycisphaerae; order Phycisphaerales; family SM1A02. The sequence goes on along the minus strand of JAYZCQ010000072.1, from coordinate 5,038 downwards.
TCGACGTTGCATGTCACAATGAGTGACAGCAATAGAACACCAACAACTGCGATAAAGAGACGCACCATAAAGGTACTGTATCGAAATCGTTACTGAGCGTTTTTCCACGTATTCAAACGGCTTGTTAGTTCGGGATATCTGCCTTCGCCCCACAGTTCAAGCATAGAAGCTTCAGAAGCGTTGAGCTTTAATATGCGTTCGACAATGAAACTTCCAGATTGAAGTGATTCGCCATACGCAGTGTACAACTCATCGTTTTCTTTAGCAGTTGCTGCATGTTTTAACGCAAGGTCAGCAAATTGAGTCAAAAGAGGCGCAATATTCTTATCACCTTCTTTTCGCGCCTCTTCGTTGAGACCCGGCTCAATGAGTTGAAGTCTAAGGGATGAGAGAACAAATGGTAGCGCTCTAACACGCTCATCCGCTTCATCAGATTTTGCAATCTCTTGTAAAAGCTCAGATAATGCTCTAACTTGTAACTCAATTGAGAGTGCCTCAAGTTCATCTTGTTGTCTTGTATCTAGGCCAGGAATGTCTTGTAATGATGCAAGCGAGTTGAACTGCCTTGAGATGATGTACCAAATTGGCTCGCGAGAGGCAAAATCTGCGATGGTGCTAGCGATTGACGAAATCCGGCGGTCCGGAAGGATACCCTGTTTGAAGGATTTTCCAAGTCCAATTGATGCCCAATGTCTAAGCGAGGCTCTTTCTTCTGTAGAAGTGTCTGCATGGTTTAAGAGAAGCCCACAACCCTGTTCTGTACCCAGGAGTGAAATCACTTGTAAGGCGTTTACTGCCGCCATCTCATTTGTGTTGTTCTCGTCAAGGATTGGTTCAAATCCATCTCGAAGTGCTTTGCCATAGAGTGAACGAGCATATGGGGACATCGCAGAATCTAACTCAAGCGGTTCGATGAGGTGCCGCTGCGCTTCATAGAGCTCGAGTGCTTCGGTTGTGTAGAGCGCTTCAGCCCAGCCTTTAGCGTATTGCTCAATCTTGCTAGCGTCGGTATCGTTGATTGAATTTCGACCAACAATCTTTGAGATGCTGAACTTTGGCTGAGCGACCGCGTCATAACTGCTTGCGAGCGCCAAAATGAGGATGATAAAACAATTCTTTTGCATAAAAATAAACCTTTAGATTGACGAAATTACCACTCATTGAGTGGGGTGTCAACGCCTCTACATCATACTTAAGAAGTCGTCTGAAAATTGAGTACAAAACCGTGCTACAGTGCCGAAAAGAGATACTCATGACCCGATTTTTCTCCCTTATTAATTTAATCACGATGGCTTTTGCCATATTTTCGGCTAGTGTGACTTACGGCGACGATATCGAAGATGCGGCGACTTCAAGGCTTGTTGAAGGTTATATCAGCGAAGCTCGCTCTATGACGATGCTTGAGCCATTAACGACAGACGCGATTCAAGCTTCGCTCCTGCTCCTCAAGCGGTGCATTGAACTCAACCCAAATGACCTAACTGTTTGGCAGTCAGTCATTGAGGTCGCAAAAATGGCTGAGGACGATGCCCTTGTTCGAGAAAGTATTCAGGCGATGCTTAGGCTTGCTCCAGATAGCTCATCGTTTCAACTAGCTCGCTTGCGAGAAGCTATCGACGCTTTGCAAACAGTGTCAGAACGTCAGAAAATTTACAGTCAACTACTTTCTTCCCAAGGCAAATCAAAGCTTGATTCAAGGGTGGCGTCTCGGTTGGCATTTGATGCTGCAGTGTTGTACAGAAGTTTAGGTGACGTCGAGTCATTTGCAGTTTGGCTTGCAGAGTCTATTGCCCTCGACCCAGCCAATCCAGAATCGATATCGCTAGGTGTTGGATTCTTCGGTGATGAGTCAGCAGATCCAATCCAGCGAGTTGAACTTCTTGGTGCTGCAGCACTCTCAAATCCGCTTGATGTAACGAATCAAGTTGCACTTGCTGAGTTTCTACTTGCTTATGGAGACTATCAAAGCGCGAGAAGGCTTTACGATTACATTCTTGAAGAAGATGCTGCAGATGTTGAAAGAGTGAGTGATGGACTTCTTGCAGATATCGTCTTAAGCCAGTGGGCTGATGGCGATCCAGTTGCCGGATTAGATGCAATTCTTACACGTCAAATTGAAGTAGATAGAACTTATCGCCAAAACATGAAGGCGCAACAGCCACGTATGACGCCTCTTGAACTTGCAAGAATTCATGCGCCACTTGTGCCGAAATTAGCAACAGTTCGCGCTGCAATTTACTCAGAAATGAATGATGAAACATCAGCTGCAATTTCTCTAGAAGCTGCAGCTGACACTTGCGCGCTAATTGCAACAATGCACAGTAGTCAAAAAACGGATGAATCCAAACTTCGCGCAGCTGAGAGCTTTATTCAAGCCGCTTGGTTAACACTTTGGTTAGGCGGTGATATTGAAAGCGCTCAAGGGTTTTTAGAAGAATCTGCAAATCTCGCGGAAATGGACAGTAGCGAGCAACAACGATTTGACGGTTGGATTGCATTAAGAAGTGGTAACTTAAAGTTAGCCTTACAACTCCTCACTCCACTTACTGATGACCCCGCCGCCAAAGCGGGAGCCGCACTCGCATTACTTTCAACCGGAAAAACGAAAGAAGCCGCAACTAAATTTTTAGACATTGCACGCTTGCAAGGAGGTACGATTTTAGGAGTTTGGGCGAGGAATAGATTGCAAAACATCGTTGGCAAGTCTTTTGATGTTCGTGAAGAAGTTGGGTTATTGCGCCCTCTTGCAGAGCAAATTATTGGAACATTTGAACTCATTAAAAATGATCCAAGACCACCATTTACACTTCGTGTGGAACCAACTAAGTCAGAGTTTAAGCCATACGAACCCATTATTCTTGAGATTGAACTTAAGAATAACACGACGGTTCCATTAACAATTGAACGCAAGGGTGCAATCCGGCCACTTATACTGATTGAGCCACTCATTGACATCTCTGCGGTTTCAATTAGTAATGCTGCAGCGGTTATTGTTCCAATCAACACTCAAATTAGTATTCCGCCCAGGGGCACATATTCATTCGAGGCAGATTTAAGGCAATATTGGGTAGGGAAGTTACTCAATCATTATCCATTGCAAGGCGCATCTATTCATCTACGCTCTATTGCAAACTTTTCAGCAAGGCAGACAACAAGAGATGGACGAAGTATTTTACTTGTGTATGAGCCAAGCCGAACTGGCATTAGGCATGATTCAGATTATTTCCGTGTTAATGGATTTAGATTAACCGACGTATGGCTCGACCAAGCGTTCCAGTCTGCAAAAGCTTTAAACTCTACTGATTCACTAACTAATTTGGTGTTGCTTTCATTCATCATTAATGATGAGATTGTATTGCGTATTATTGAGCCGCCAATTCCACTAGAAGGGGAAGAAGAAACCGTAGTACCTCAAGGCCCGATGCGGGTTTCGCAACAAGATGATGCAGTGACACTCATTCTCTCAGAGTTTCCGAAGCTCGGACCAATGGCCCAGGCGTGGTTTATATATGCAATGGCTAATGAACCATCGATTATGGCAGTGCTAAGCATGGCAGAAGCAAAGGCGAATTTTGATGCTCAAATTGCTTGGCTCTTACGCTTTAACACCCCAGATGTTCCTGACGAAGCGTTAGATGATGCAGGCATCCTAAGTGCTCTGCAATCAGAAAACCAAAGCGTGAAACTCATTGCAACTTGGATTTATGAGCGAATCCAAATCATTGTAAAAGCTCGCACTGAGCGAGAGCTTGCTTTGCCTAGGCAGTAGGCCTAGCAACACTTCAAGTTCGCTCTGCGATACCATACGCAAATGGACAAACACGATGTCGCAACGCGTATTGCAGATACTGCAATTCTCCACGGTGAATTCACTTTACGCAGTGGTAGAACAAGCACGTGGTACATCGATAAGTATCTGTTTACAACGCAGCCAGACATTTTGCGAAGCCTAGGCAAAATGTTCAAAGGTGCAATTCCTGAAGGGGCGACATTATTAGCGGGGGCAGAACTCGGCGGAATCCCGCTAGTTACGACGGCAGCGATGGAAAGCGAGTTGCCATGCATTTTTATCCGCAACCAAAAGAAGGATTACGGAACAGCAAAACAACTTGAAGGAAAACTTGCTGAGACAGATAGGGTCGTGATTGTTGAAGACATCGCGACAACTGGCGGTCAAGTTCTTGAAGCGGCAGAAACCATTCGCTCGCTTGGTGCAGAGGTGCTGTCAATCATTGCAGTCATCGACCGCGAAGAAGGTGCAAGAGAAAACATTGAAGGTGCTGGCTTTACTTTCCAATCGTTGTTCACAACGTCTGACTTAGGTGTCGGCACAGAAGCATGAAAATTAAACACACGCAACTTATTGTTGGGATGGAGATTCATGCTGAACTTGCAACAGATAGCAAGATGTTTACTTCAGCACCTAACGCGGCTAATCAAGAACATTACGACGCCGAGCCAAACACACTATGCAATCCTCTGGTAATAGCACTGCCGGGTACGCTACCTGTCATTAATAAGCGAGCGGTCGTAATGTCTATGCGAGTGGGTCTTGCGCTAAATTGCAACATCGCAAATTTCACAAAGTGGGACAGAAAAAACTACTTCTACCCAGACTTGCCAAAAGGTTACCAAATCAGCCAATATGACAAACCACTTTGTTTTGATGGAGTCCTTGAGATTGAAACCGAAGAAGGCCTGAAACCCGTCCGAATTACTCGAGCGCATCTTGAGGAAGACACGGGCAAGCTAGGCCATGAACTTCCTGGCGGCGAGCATTACGATGGTTCACTCGTTGACTTCAATCGCGCAGGAACGCCGCTACTAGAAATTGTGAGTGAACCAGATATGCACACGGCAGATGAAGCTGTTGCTTATGGGCAAGCGGTTCGCGACATCTGCAGATACCTTGGCGTGAGCGAAGGCATCATGCAACGTGGCCACATGCGGTTTGAACCCAACATTAATGTTGTGATTACAACTGAAGATGGTGATGAGTTTAAAACTCCAATCGTAGAAGTTAAAAACTTAAACTCGT
>JAYZCQ010000071.1:0-5514 GCA_036338245.1 Planctomycetota bacterium | reverse complement strand
GTTCAATGGCGAAACATGGCACGACCATGAAGTTGGATATGCAGGCACTCGACTGTACCCAAGGGAAGATGATTACACAGGACTAATTTGTATTGATCCTGCAATCCCATCAACGGTGTATTTTTCTTCGAATGTCATTCCGTGGAATGGAAACCCACTCATCAGCAAAGCGGACAACAAACAACATTATGAAATTTGGCGATGTGATACAACAAATGGTGGCGAGAATTGGCACATCACAAAAGTCACATCAAATTCAGCAACAGATAATATTCGCCCTATGATGCCAGAAGGAAGCGATGAACCCATCCTGATTTGGATGGAAGGGGAGTACATCACGTATCAAAATTTTAACACACGCGTACGATGCTTAGTCGGCGATGAAATTCCGACGCACAAGTATTAATTTTAAATGAATTCACAAAGTCGCTCTGTTGCTCACTCAATACTGGCGACCTTATTAATTGACATCACGTCAAACAATTGGCCATGCTCATCAATTGCCTGGAATTCAAGTTGATTGCCATGAATTGCAATGTACACAAGGTGATGGTAGTTTGCTTTTTTATGTCCAAACCAAGTATTGGTCGGGTCAAAATGTTCTAAATGACCACCGCCACCTGCAGTCGTTACATACATCACGCCACCATCACTGACAGGTTTAACCTTGCCATCTAAAATTGGAAATGTTCGCTCATAATCATGTACATGTCCAGAGAAGCAAATATCAACACCATATTTTTCTAAGAGTGAGATGATGTTTTGCACATTTGTATCACCACGCGTTGATGTTGTGTTGTAAGTGTCACCATAATCGTTAGAGTCTGATGTATATGGCGGTTGATGAAGCACTGCAAACTTCCATGTGGAATCAGATTGTTTCAATGCGCTTTCTAGCCACTTTAATTGCTTAGAGCTTTCATCTAATTTCCGGTTGCCGTCAATCATGAAGAATTCAGCATTTCCAAATTCAAATGAATAGTACATTTCGGGTGCGGGTAAAACCATGTAATCGTAGTAATGTTGGGCATCTTGTTCGTGATTACCCAAAACTGGCATCAATGGAACCCGTCCAATGAGTGGTTGCATTGCAGGGAAGAAATGGCCAGTCCAATCAGATTTTACGGTGCCAGTACTGACGAGGTCGCCAGCATGTATAACAAGATTAGGTCTGTGCATAAATGCGAGATCGCTCACACGTTTTACAACAGTCGCTTGCGATTGTGTGTCGCCAATTGCTACAAAAGTAAATGAATCATCTTTAGTTGGTGCAGTGCGAAACGATAATCGTTCAGATTTAAGAATATTTCCCATTCTGTCCTCAGCATGCGCTATGTAAAAATATTTTGCATTTGGCTCGAGACCAGTTAATCTGAAATGGTGCAGTGATGCATTCGAAGATTTGACAACCCGAGCTCCTTGCCCCGATTCATGATAGACCTGCACAGACGCATCTGTCGGAACTGTCGTTTCAAAAGAAACACTGATTGCTTCACTTGTTGGCCAGTTTAAATACGGTTCAACTTCGAAGCCTAAAGAAAGGTCTGTCCAAGAAGGTAATGCAGTGAGCTCTTTATCAACTTTATACATACGTTTGACTTGTGATGCAGACACAGGGACTGAATCGAGTGTAATTTCTCGTAACCGACCATCAAGGGGATGGTTTTCATTTCCATCGACATAGCCACCTAACACAAAGGGCGATTCAATCGAATAAAGGATTGCGCCAGATTGCTCGGAAGTTGTATTTGCAAGTTCTCCATCTACATATAACTTTAAGTCATTTCCGTCGTATGTTGCGACCACATGATGCCATGTTCCGAAGCCATATGTAAAGCTCGCAGAATCAAGATATGTCAAATGGCCATCACCGTCATCAGCGCCGACAGTTGAAAGACCGAATGTAAATTGAGTTTGATTATATCCAAGTACCCATCCGTACTCTTCTTCGGCATCATCTTGCACGCATCCAATAATTCCCCCCCAGCGTTTTTGCTCTTCAATGGCAACCCATGCACTGACAGTGAATCCTTCGCTTGGAAGAAACTCCTTTGACTCAACAGTGATAGGGACAACATCGGCGTTGCAAATTAAACCACTGCCAACGGAAGCATCTGCGAATGTTGCCGCATTGAGATTGTAGGTTACAGCGGTATCAGGCTCAAAAGTCCATACTTGATTTGTATGTGTGAACGATAGTGAACAAAGTAAACTTGAGGTGAATAACATATTACGTTTTTTTCTTGGAGAAATCAGATTTGGGTGCTGGATTAATCATAATCACTGCGAACCCCTGATTCAGGAACGGGAATGCAAGGAGAAGTTTTGCAATGAAGTTCATTCTCATAGTTTAGTACGAATGTCTTTACATGCTAGGATATTGAGATGAGGGAACAGAGAACTATTGTTGATGGCGTTGAATTTGGAAAGATATTTCGATTCCAACATATATTCGGTGCAATCGGCAGTTCAATGCAGCCAGCGAGACTATTGATAGGGCTCTGCATGGTGTTGGTATTACTCGGGACAGGCAGGCTCTGGGATTCAACGTTTGGGGTCGATGCTACGAACCTTGATGGTAACTCATCTATGGATGAGATTAATCAAGCACGCTCATTAGCAATTGCACAATCAGCAACCGCTCTTGGGCTGAATGCTCCTGCAGGTTCTGAACATTGGACGGTGGTTGAAGCTCAATCGAATTTGTTTGAAGCATGGCAAGATTATGTATATGAAGGAGAGGTTTCAAGTGAAGAGCGAGAAGAGTTTGAAAGTATTTATCTTTCACTCGAGCGAATTCGTCCTCGCGGCCCATTTGAAGCTTCCGCACTATTCGTTACAAACGCATGGAATCAGATAGTGGATGGGGCGCTTGAATTTAATCCAGTGCAGATGTGGCGAGGCACAGTTGCAATCGTATGGGATTTGCCACAACTCCTTTGGAATGGTGGTTTTCATTGGTTCATCAGTTTTTATGGGTTTTTGCTGATGTATGTTTTATGCATTGGAGGCGGCGCATTGTCTCGTATGCAAGCGACTCAACATTCAAGATCCCAGCGACTCTCTGTTAATGATGCAATAGATTTCTCAATCACACGATGGCGTGCTTTACTTACTGCGTTTTTTGGACCTTCGATGTTTGTTGCAACGCTTGCAGTTCTCCTGATGGTGATGGGACTTGTGTTATTCAATATCCCTTGGTTGAACCTACTTGGTGGCTTGTTCTATGGTATAGCTCTACTATTTGGATTACTCATCGCACTCATTGCAATTGGGTTTGTAGCGAGTTTTTCACTATTCATTCCTGCAGTTGTTATTGAAGATTGCAGTGGGGGCGAAGCGGTGCAACGATCATTCTCGTACTTGTTGTCAAAAACATTACGATTCGTAGGCTATTTAGGGCTTCTCTTAATCGCGATGGTCTTTGGGTATTTGGTTGTACGTTTAGTTGCAAACTTAACCCTTGACTTAACAGCAAACATCATGGATACATGGACATTTAACATGTCACTGTATGGTGCGGGTTCATTGCAAGAAGAGTCTATTCCAGCAATTGGTATTACTTGGTATGAAACTACGACTGCCTGGCTCATCGGGTTGTGGGAAACAATTGTTCATGACCTGATGATTGGATGGATATTCAGTGGTTTCTTTAGCACCAGTACGATGATATATCTTCTCATGAGATACAGCTGCGATGGACAAGACACTCGGGATATTTGGTGGCCTGGATTAGCGCAAGGTACAAATATCCCAACTGATTAAAGCTTTGTCAAAAACAAGATTCGACAGTTTAAGATTCTGATTTTAATTCGAAAATTGACTGAGTACGCAATACAACACCTTGATCAGAATGCAAATGATATGACTGAGAATGGAGTTGGTCGTTGTACCTTTGAACATCGAGGATACTTAGCCCTCGCCCTTTTCCATCGTCGAACGTAATCACTTTTGCATTCACCTCTTCAGCAAACTCAGTAAGTTCAGCAAAACTGTCACCAAACAAATGTTCAGGTAAAAATTCAATTTGCATTGAGTTGATGACGGTAATTCGATCACCAAACTCTTGTTCATAATACCGTTCACCCGCACAAACAATGGTCGTTACATGGCCGCGATCAGGAAGATTATCTATTGCTGGGAATACAACTTCAGATACACAAATGCCTTCATTCTCAAAACGAAGGACATGCCCGCCTTTACAAAGCCATGCTTCGAAGGTGTAACCGTTATGCTGAACTTCAGTCCGTTCTTCGATTTGGAAGAATTCTGGATGGATAGCGGACCGAAACAAAGCCATGCTATAGGTTGGCTGTTCAATTAATTTATCTGGTGCTTGCATTAATTTCCCCTGGGGGTAAAAAAGATGGGTGAAGAGAGCGGGCTATGGTAACAAAGACCGAACAGAGTCTTTGTCCTCCGTGTTTCATTCGTGCATTGTTGCTTAAATTTTCTGTAAATCAACCCTAAAAATCAGTATTTTATAACAAAAAATAACGATTATTGGAAACCCTTGGTAAAAAAGCAGTTGTGTAACAAAGGATTACTGTGAGAGTTCAAATTTTACCTTTTGCATGTCTGACCAAACTTCTTGCCGAGTTTGTTTTGTATAGTTTCGCAGCAAGTACGCAGGGTGGTATGTTGGCATGACTGGAATGCCTTGAAAATCTCCCCAGCTCCCTCGTAATTTTGTAATCCCCACCGTTGTTTGAAAGAGGTATTTCGTCGCGGGCGAGCCCAATGAGACAATTACTTTTGGTTGAACAATTGCGATTTGCTTTTGTAGAAATGGACCGCAATGGCCAATTTCTATTGGTAATGGAGTGCGGTTTTCTGGCGGACGACTTTTTAGGACGTTTGCGATGTAGACATCGTCACGTTTGAACCCCATTGCCTCGATGATCTCATTCAACTTTCTGCCGGCTGCCCCAACGAATGGAATTCCTTGAATGTCCTCTTCTGCTCCAGGTGCTTCTCCAACGAACATCAGCGATGCATTTGGGTTTCCTACACCAAAAACTGTCTGTGAATGACCAGTCGCTGTTGTGCAGTGAGGGCAATTCTTGTCGTGATCTTCACGAAGTTCTTCAAGTGTTTGACCATCAGGCTCATCTTGCTCTGAGCAACCGTTTCCAATTGGCAGGAAATTAATGCCCATGAGTTTGCTTGTTTCGAGATGGAGTTGAGCTGTGCGCTGGTCCATGCTGCGTATCTTATTCTTGTTTAAGAATAATTGTGACTGGCCCATCGTTTTCGATTTCAACCCTCATCATTGCGCCGAATACACCGCATTTCACTGGAATTTTATATTCCTCAAGGAGCCTGCGAACTTCACGAATGAGTGGTTCTGCGACTTGGGATGTCGCGGCTCTCTTGAAACTAGGCCGATTACCTTGTGAACAGTCTGCCGCTAAAGTGAATTGGCTGATGAGGAGTAATGCTCCTTTCGTATCCAGAATGGACCAATTCATCTTTCCTTCATGGTCAACAAAAATTCGGAGGTTCGTGAGCTTT
>JAYZCQ010000070.1:0-8237 GCA_036338245.1 Planctomycetota bacterium | reverse complement strand
AGCAGATGGATATGGACTTGGTGCAGCAAGAGTTGCATCTCGATTGAGCCAGCATGCAGATTTACTTGCCGTATACAGTCCAGATGAAGCAGGTGAACTGCTAGCAAAGGGGATTACTACACCAATCTTGGTGCTCGCACCTGTCTATGCGATTGATCGCTTTCACCCTGTGTATCGTGGGTTATCTTCCGGAATAGTGCATCTCACTGTCCACAGCAGGGAGCATGTGGAAGCACTCGGAAAGTGTGCTAACAGGTTCGGATTCAGTATCCCGGTTCACCTAAAGATTGACACGGGTCTTCATCGCGGAGGATGTGAATTCAAAAACACAGGTTCAATTTTAAAAGCGATACAGAACCATATGAAGTTAGAACTTAAAGGGGTCATGACGCATTTTGCATCAGCTGTCCACGATGAAGTTAAAACAAAAGAACAACATGATTTGTTTGCACGCGTCATCAGTGAAAACAAATCATTCCTCCCAGAACATTGTTTGATTCATGAAGCAAACACTGCAGCAATGGTCAATTGGAAAGCTACTCACTTAAATATGATTCGAGTTGGGCTTGCATGGACAGGTACAGTTCCAAACGGTGTTGAACACTTAGAGGGGTTCAAGCCAGTGGTTCATTGGCGTTCTTCACTTGCGCATGTTCGTGCGGTGAAAAAAGGTGAAGCAGTAGGATACTCTGGTAAATGGATTGCCAAACGGGATTCACTCATAGGGATTGTCCCTGTCGGTTACGCAGCGGGTTATCCAATGAGCGTCGGACAAGAAGGCGATAGCGATTGCTCATTCGTCAAGGTACTTGGGCAACAAGAAGGCGATGCGAAAGTCATTGGCGCAATATGCATGGACCAAATTGCTATTGATGTCACTGAGATTCCGTTTGCAACTGTTGGCACTACAATTGAACTGATTAGTTCAGATGTTTCTAGCAGAGCGTCACTTGCGTCTCTTGCAAAAGTCGCTGGGGTTGTGCCTCATGCCATCATCAGCAGAATTTCTCCAAAGGTAAAACGAGTGTATAAGCAATCGCTTTATATTGAGCAGGGGAAAAAACAACAAACAGCTTCCATAATATAAAACGCGTCCCGTCATCAAGATGACGGGACAAAGCGTTTTGGAGAGAGAGAAGAGAGAGTTTTTGACGGATGCCGTCGAACCCAAGAAACGCTTCGTGCAGGTGGGTCGGCCCGTAGGCGGTCCCTTTAAAACATCTTCGTTACTTGGGCTCGAGAGCACTCGTGCCAAATTCTCTATCGGCAACTCTGGAAACGGAATACATGTTTCTCTTAAAAAAGTGCTGAATGACCGATAACTCGCCTGAATAACCCGATGTAGATTAAAATAGTCGTTTTTAACTCTACCAAGACCGTTTTGAGTACCATGTCATCAATGATTAGCCTCGCATCAAAGCAAGATTTACGTCTTGGGGTTGTAAATTTCATGAATACAACGCCTCTGATTCACGGTTTAGAGCTCAATGAAGGAATTGAACTCGTACCGAGGGTGCCAAGCGAACTCGTAACTTTAGTTGAACAAGGCGAGGTTGATTTTGCGTTGTCATCTTCGATTGATTATCAAAAGAGTACATGTGATGTTTCTATTTTGCCTGTGAGTGCACTGAGCAGTAATGGTGAAACATTAACGGTGAAAGTTTGCTCGCGGATTCCATTGCAAGACATCACAGAAGTTCACTGTGATACTGATAGCCACACTTCAATCGTCCTGTTACAGATTATCTTGCATAGACAATATGGTTGTTCAATCGAGGTTGTGCCAAAAGATTTAAGAGCGGTTACATCTGTGCAAGACGAACTTCCTGATGCTGTGCTGATTATAGGAGACAAAGTTGTCACAAATGATGTGTCTGTATCGCATCCATATGAAGCAGATTTAGGCGCAGCGTGGAAAGAGTTGACCGGGTTACCGTTTGTTTTTGCTGTTTGGCTAGGGCAAGATGATGTGCCAAGTTTTAAAGCAAAGCAAGCTGCAACAATGATTGACAGACAACTGAGATGTAACAATCAGCGCGTCGAACAAGTTGTTGCAAGGAATGCGGATCCCCGCGGCTGGGACTGTAATCTTGCCCTGAAATATGTAACGAACCACATGGATTATTCATGGACAGATGAACATGAACAGTCACTTGAACTTTTTTATCAGTATGCAAATAAATTAGGTTTGATTCGTCAGCGCAAACCAATCACATTCTTCCAGTATTGACATGCCGGTTGCTCCTAGATTTCTTACAGCAGAGTTGTCAGGTCTTGCAGAGCAAATTGCTCGTGCGCCTCAACATGTAAAGGAACAACAACTCTCAAAACTTGAATCGTTTTTGTTTGAACTTGAAGAGGACCGTTTGTATCCGTATGACTTTGTGGTTTACAAAGTCTCAGGCTTTAGATTAGAAGATAGTGATCAAAGCAATTTGCTCGGAAGTGCATTAATCAACGACGTCGTTGCTGCAATTGCAGTTGTAAGTAGAACGATGGACATCGATGCTGGGGAAACACTCACGCTAAATGAAGTGGCAGAGGAATGCGGTGTGTCGCAGCGAACAATCAATCGGCTTCGGCACGAAGGTTTGCCGTTTGTCTGGGTCACAGAACCAAGTTCTAAACGCCGATTAGGTTGTAAAAAAACTCAGCTTATTGAGTTTAAGAAAGCGCGAGAGGGTAGATTAGAACATGCTTCAACTTTTTCTCGGTTGAGTGAACTTGAGAAAGAGAAGATAGTGGAATTCGCTTTAAAGTATCAAGGTCAGGGCAAGACAATCAATGAAGTTGCAAATGAGTTAAAGGAAGAAAGTTGCAGGGGGCTTGAAACCATCAGATCTATTTTAAAAAGTGATGTCAAAGTTTCAAATGCACTGCCTCTTAAACAACCATTGACTAGGCAAGATGCTCGTGACATTGAACAGGCAATTCAACGAGGAGTGCCTTGGAATGCCCTAGCGACGCAGTACAAGCGAACGAAAAATGCGATGCGCGGTGCGCTTGCTAGATTAAGGCGAGACCGGTTGAATCGTCTTTCGATTGAGGTCGTGGAGTTGCCAGTCTTTGCGATGAAAGGTGCCCGCGAGGTGTTGCTGAGCCCGGACATTGTTAGAAATTGCTTGCCGCCAATCACCGAACTGAACATTTTTGAAATAGATGAATCTGCCACTGCACTATCAAAGCAAGATGAAACGGCAATTGTTGCTGCGATGTATGTTTTGCGAAGAAACGTACGGGAGTACATGAGTGCAATTCAATATACGCCAACGGAAGCAGAACTAGATGCAATCGAGTCGGACTTAAGATGGGCATGGTTGTTGCAACAGTCGCTTATACTCTCAGCGTTACCTGTTGCATTATCTGTTGCAACACAACATGCTGGCAGAATGCTTACTGAGTTGCCACCAAGCAAATTGCAGTTTTATGTGGATAAGGCGATGACGTTAACGGAAAAGATCTGTTCCACAATTGACCCGCAGTCAAACCAGACTGTTGCAAAGCTCACGGCTTTCACTGTCGACCGTTCATTTTCAAACATCGAGGTTGAACAAGCCCCAGCGAAAGCAACAGCTCGATTGAAACCCGCCGCTCATTTGCATTCGTTTTATAAGCAAATACAGTGGGCAGTAATTCTGCCGGAGATGGAAGTGAGTGATGCCGAATCCATTTCGCCGCTACACGGCGAGGTGTTCAGGCAAAAGTTTGGTTGGTGTGGGTATCCAAAACGAACAGTGGAGTTGCCAGAATTGCTGGGGGCATCTCATAACGCAATTGCAAGAGCACTAAGGGTGTTGCATTAAAAAAAGACCTCTCCACAATCGTAGAGAGGTCTTTGAAAATCGATTTCAAATAGCTTAACGCTTTGAGAATTGGAATCGTCGACGTGCGCCAGGTTGACCTGGTTTCTTACGTTCAACTTGTCGTGGGTCACGAGTTAAGTAACCATTTTCTCTTAGCATTGACTCAAGCGATGGGTCATACTTTGATAGAGCTCGTCCAAGGCCGAGGATGATTGCGCCAGCTTGACCTGTGTAACCACCACCGTTTGTCTTTACGTGAACGCTCATGGAGCTTTTTGCGTTTGACTTCTCAAGCACTGCCAAGATGTCATTATGATCCCTTGACTCGGTAAAGTACTGCTTTAATTCTTTGTTGTTTACTGTGAACGAGCCATCGCCAGGACGTATTCGTACGCGAGCAACTGCTGCTTTACGACGTCCAGTTCCCCACCACCAATGTCCATCGGCTGGGGTGCTCTTCGGCGAGCTTTTTGTTTTTGTTTCGGGGATGGAAGTAGCAACTGTCTCTTCAGTTTTTGCTACTTCTACTGTTTCTTGTGGTGTGTTTTCTTCTGTCATGTGTTCGTAGACTCTTAGGAGTCCCTCTTGAGAACTGTGTGTAAGCGTTGCCGAACATCGGCAACATCTAGTTGGTTAGCACGCAAGTGCTTCTGGTTTCTGATTTGTGTGTGGGTGTTCAGCACCTCGGTACACTTTAAGTCTTCTAAACATATCTCTACCAAGTCTAGTTTTTGGAAGCATTCTTCGTACAGCTTCTTCAACGATCCGTTCAGGGTGTGATTCAATCAAGTCACTGTATTTGTGTGCTTTCAAACCGCCTGGGTAACCACTGTAAACTAGTTGAGCTTTTTGTTGAAGCTTCTTGCCAGTCATGTTGACTTTTTCAGCATTGGTGACAACAACAAAATCACCTGTAAGGACATGTGGCGTCCATTCTGGGCGATGCTTACCCATAAGGTGAGTAGCAATTGTTGTTGCCATGCGACCAAGTGTTTGTCCCTCAGCGTCTACGTGACGCCATGCTGGTTCAATTTCACCTTGTTTAGCAAATGTAGTTTGACGTGGCATATCTCTTTTCCTTCGAAGGCCCATTCAAAATTAAAGGGCGAATTGGAGAATTTACCTAAAATCAGCTTCTCTGTCAACCTGTATCATGATCTGATGCATTCAGAAGAACCTTCAAAAACCGCAATATCAGCGCCGAAACAAGGCTTTGTCACTTGCGCGTGGTTCGCAATAACCATCTTAGTTGGCATCATTTTTTACCTGCAAACCTTACCAGTCGTTGAAGAAGATGAGTCGGGTGGCAGTGAGGATGTCGCTGGCTTGGTTGTCATGGAACTGCAAGCGAAGTACATCTTAGGCGTCTCCAAACTCTCTGGCGAGCCTATGCTTGTTTCATCGCAGGCAGCACCACTCGACATTGGCACCGTTGAACAGCGCCAATGCTTCATGGCATTAATGATTGCGCTTGGTGACGGTGAAGCAGCAAACCGTTCAGCATTGAACTTGCAGCATGACTTGGAGGCTTATGAAAAAACACTCAATGAGTCTCAGGGGCAAAACCAAGAACTATTAGAAATCTTAATGCAGGGAGGAGAACTCTCTGAATCGCAAAAGAAAACACTCACGTCTTCATTGGGTTGGTTTGGAACACTCTTGTTTGCGGATGAAGCAGAACGGCAATCAATCGAAGAAGCAGAAGCTGCAAAAGTGATTGTGGTTGGGCTTGGTGTCCTTGGGATATTCTTGTTTGGTCTTATCGGTTTTGGTTTCTTGCTCTTTTTCACAACAAAGGCGATGAGCGGAAAGTTGAAAAGCAAACTGAATGCGATCAACAGCCGTCAGGGAATCTACGCTGAAGTATTTTTTGTATGGTTGATTCTGTTTCTCGTTCTGATGACGACTGCGGGCATCATTGGTCTTACTGATTCCGTCAAGCAGCAACCACTACTTGGTATTTCCATCACTCTTTGTGCGTTCTTTGGAAGTTTGACTGCGGTTGCGTGGGCATTAGTGAGAGGTATTTCATGGGCACAGTTGAAAGTTGATATTGGGCTTCATACTGGAACTGGATTTATCAGAGAAGTGTTGTGGGGAATTCTCGGTTATGGCATGACGCTTCCATTGATGTTGGTGGGTATATTGTGCACGCTTGTACTCGTTACGATTCAAGCCATGTTTATCTCAATGGGAGACGGAGACCCATTTCATGGAACTGCAGGCGGTTCACATCCAATCATTGTTGAAGTTTCGAATGGCGGTGTAGGTATGAAGATTGGTCTCTTGATGCTCGCTGCAGTTGCCGCACCAATTGTGGAAGAAATTATGTTTAGGGGTGTGCTGTATAGACAATTGAGAATGTCATCCGCGAGAATGGCTCACTTTATCAGTGTTATCTTAAGCATTGGATTGACTTCATTTGTCTTTGCAGCGATTCATCCTCAAGGTTGGATTGGTATTCCAGCACTCATGAGTATTGCAGTTGGAATGAACCTATTAAGAGAATATAGGGGTTCATTGATTGCACCAATGGTCATCCACGCCACTAGCAATGGCATTGTCATGACGATGATGATTATCTTTATGAGTTGATTGTGAGTGTTGGCTGATTTGGCTCAGACTGTTCAGCAACTCTGATGACGTTTTCGACAAATGTGTCGAGTGCTTCAGTGACACTCTCATCTATACTCCAATAGTCAAGTGGCGTTCCAGAATCTGCTGCGACCCGCATTCTTGGATGAATTGGCAAACTGCCTAAGAACTCAATATTCATTGCAGCTGCAAGTTGCTCGCCACCACCTTTGCCAAACAAATCATATTCCTTGCCATCATCTCCGATGAAGTAGGACATGTTTTCAACAAGTCCAAGTACAGCGACACCGAGTTGTTGGAACATGCGAATGGCTCTTCGTGCGTCATCTTGTGCAACAACTTGCGGTGTGCACACAATGATTGCGCCGGTCAACGGTAATAGCTGTGCGAGGGATAGCGGAACATCGCCAGTTCCTGGTGGCAAGTCGACAATCAAATGATCTAACTTACCCCACTTTGTTTGCGTTGCAAGTTGGTTGAATGCACTGTGCGCTCTTGGTCCTCTCCATATAAGAGCGCGTTCTGGCTCAACAAGTTTTCCAATGGTCATTGCTTTGATGCCGCATGTTTCAAACGGCAAAAGCATTTGCCCCTCGTTTTTAGATTCCTCAGTTTCAAGACCAAGCATCGTTGTCATCGAAGGGCCATAAATGTCGCCATCTAGAAGACCTGTATCGAAACCTTTTCGAGCAAGACCAATCGACAGTAGTGTTGAAATGGTTGACTTACCAACACCGCCTTTACCAGCACCAACGGCGATGACTTTATTGACTTCAGGGAGAGGGTTTCCTGCTTCTGCAACTTGCCCGTTTGCTTTTTTTGTTGGTTCAGCAAACGTGACGGTTACCTTGCCAATGTGAACTTGGTGTTCTTGTCCAGCATTGCGGAGGGCGAACTCAATCTGCTCAGCAAGGGCATCTTTGACGGCCTGTTGTTCAGAAAGTGACTCGATAAGAATTGTGATTGAGTCATTTTCAGATTGAATATCTTTAATGAGCCCAGCAGTCACGATGTCTTTACCTGAAGCAGAATCGACGACTGAAGCAAGAGCAGAGCGTAATTGTGAGGGTTGTAGGGTCATTTGTTGCCTTTTTGAGAGAGTTGTGGCATTATATATACACTGACCTCGTTTCACGAGAATACACAAGGAGGTATTGAAATGTCCAACCTAATAATCATATCCACTGCGGCAACGGCACTTCTATTTGGAAGTTTTTCTATTGCCCAAGATATTCCAGAAGATTTGCTTTCAGGACCATCACTCGAGACAGAGGAAGTCACAAACCAGCAGATGATGGACCGCAGAATGCAAGAAGTCGGTAGCAAAACTAAGTTAGGCACTCGCGTGAAGGTTGGGTTGTGGCTCAAAGCAATGGAGTCTATGGAATTAGATTCACGGCAAAAGAATGTCTTTCGAGAAGCCATGGCAGAATACCGCTCAGCGCAGAAGTCTTTCCAAGATATGTATGGAGATGAAATCTCAGAAATGCGGAAAGGGCAAGATGCGATGAAATCGGAAGGCATGGAGCCATCTAAAGAGAGCCGGAGTCAATTCGTTGAAATGATGAAAATGGCACCTGACGTGGGCACGTATCAAGATAAGGTCTGGGCAACGCTTACTGCCGAGCAGCAAGCGACGTTTACGGTTTCGTACCAAAAACTCATGGATGAAGAGATTGACCGCCGTGATCAACGAAGTGGCAAAAAAACCAACAAGCAAACTGAACGCAATAAAGATGGTTTCTCCGCAAAAGACTCACAGTTTAGAGACAAGGATGTTGCGATTGAAGACGATCCGATTGTCCGAAATGGTGATGCGCTAGACGCAACTGCGATGAA
>JAYZCQ010000069.1:0-5757 GCA_036338245.1 Planctomycetota bacterium | reverse complement strand
AAGCCCTACTAGTAGAACTGAAGCCAAACCAAGTGCTAACGGTTGAGCGGTGAATGATTGAGGTACTGAAATGCCAAGAGGCATGCCGTCTTTCGAGAGCAGGGTTGCAACCCCAACAAACAAACCAAGCACAAGAATGAGTTGCCATACGAACGTCATCGAGAGCACTTGTGGGCTCACAATGGCAAGTGGCACTCCCTCCAAACCTTGCGCAGAGACTGCCTCACCCAAAAACCCAAGAACGAAACAACAATAACAGATGAGCGAAACGATCCGCATAAGTCTTCCTGACACTTTGTTTTGGGGCATCCGTGCCCACTCAATCACCCTTAAAAAGGGTGTAATCACTCTGAACATCGGCAACTTTAATCGAAGAACATGATTATCATGCCCATTATGGCAACAAGATTTTGCGTCCTCATTTTACTTTTTTGTGCGTGTTCAGTTTTTGGGCAGGAAACTTACACTCTAAATGAGCAAACAGACACGTGGGAACTCACGTCGTCACCGAAGCCGGGTTCACCTGGGGCTCAGCTTGCTTCAGCTGCAAAAGCGCTCGCTAGCAACAGTTATGAAGATGCCATTCGCCTTTCTACGATTTGGATCAACCGCAACAAGCGGCATCCACTTTTGGGAGAAGCCCACATGATTCGTGGCGATGCTTTCTTCAAGCAAGGCAACTACTACGAATCCTTGTTTGATTATGAGTTTGTCGCGAGTACTTTCTATGGAACAGATGTAGAAGTTGCAGCTAATGCACGAGAACTTGAGATTGGAACTTTGTTCGCAAATGGCGTCAAGAGGAAGGTTTGGGGTATGCGAATTGCTGATGCATCCGATGAGGCTGCAGAATGCTTGATGCGTGTGCAGTCAAGAATGCCAAGGAGCCCCATGGCACAAGAAGCCTGTATGGAACTTGCTGACCTTTACTTCAGACAAAATGACATGAAACTCGCCAATAAGACGTATGGCATATTTCTGAGCAACTACGCTAAAACTGCAAACGCTAAACTCGTTTCGAAAGCTCAATCACGGCTGATCGACACTCGATTAGCAACGTACAGAGGACCGCTATATTCAAACAAGGGACTTGTTGATGCGAACCTAGAACTTGAGCAGTTGCAATTGCTGAACCCAAGACTCGCCAAAACCATCAACGCGTCTGCCCGAATGACGCGGTTCGACGAGTTGCTTGCCCAGAAATTGTTAAACACTGCAAACTGGTATCTCAAAACTGAAAAACCTATTTCAGCAGAGTACACACTCCGGCAAATGGTTAAGAAGTACCCAAAAACATCCGCAACGGTTGAAGCCCTTGAAGATGTCGTCCCACATTTGCTCACTCAAATACCACCTGTGATTCTTGAGGAAGCCGCACCGTTTTATGCCATTCAGCAAGAAGCAATCTTAGGTAGAACAATAATCGTTGAAGTGATTGTGGAGGCAACTGAATGAGACTCTTCGTTCTACTATTGGGAATCATCATTTCAGGTTGTGCAAGTGATCCAACTGTGGGCTATTCCACTCAATCACTGTATGCTCCACAATTTAGAACCGTTGCTGTTCCAATGTTTGAAAACAACACGACTTCTAGACAGATGGAGATGATGTTGACTGACGCTCTCGTCAAAAAGATTCAATCACGCACACCCTATCGTGTCGTTGATGAGATGAATGCAGACACACTTTTGACTGGCACAATAACTGACGTCGAATTGCAACCACTCAACCGGTCAAGCGTGACTGGCTTTGACAATGAAGTCTTGCTTAGAGTGACGGTAAATTTTGAGTGGATGAATCTTGGAACCGGAATACGCATCGTCGGAAAACGGAACTTCACGGCTGACGCAATTTTTGTGCCTTCAAGACCATCATCGGAACCCATCGAAATGGGACAATTCGCTGCAATCGAACAGTTATCTTCCGATATTGTCGACCAAATGCAAGCAGCGTGGTAAACCGCACACAAATTCGCTTCGTAGCATAAAATACGTTGTCACATTAACGCACATGACATTCCTATATAGGTAACTATTGATGGCAAACCCAACCGGTAATCAAAACAAAAATAATCAACAGGATCCAAACACGCCTCCTAAACAAAAGTTTAGTCGTGGACTTTTAAGTTGGATGCTTATCTGTTTCGCACTCATCATGATGTGGGGCATGATTAATGGGACTGGCTCTGGGCAAGAAATTACCAGTTGGAATGATTTTCTAAAACGAGCTGAAGCGGGTCAGTTTGAAAAGAATACCGTAACGCTTGAAGAGTCTAGAGTGACTGCAGTCATAGAAGATGGCTCTAACACCCCTGCTGGTTCAATTGACATTCCTGCAGGCACGCTCGTTTACTTCCCCTACGGCGTGCAAAGCCAAGAGTGGTACCTCGCACAATTCAACGACAAGGGAATAGACCACAACACTGACATTGACAGCGGAACACTCATGATGCTCCTCGTCAGTTGGGCCCCGATGCTCTTTATATTGCTACTTATTTTCTTCTTGATTTCAAGAAGCGCGCGTGCTGGCGGTGCTGGTGGCATGCTTGGCAATTTTGGTAAATCAAAACACAAACTTGCAAACAAAGACACGATGAAAGTGACGTTCGATGATGTCGCTGGCGTCGAAGAAGCAAAAGCCGAAGTGCACGAAATTATTGAATTCTTAAAGAACCCTAAAAAGTTTGCACGCCTCGGCGGACGAATCCCTCGCGGCATTTTGCTCGTTGGCTCGCCTGGTTGCGGCAAGACTCTCCTTGCAAAAGCAATTGCTGGCGAAGCAAACGTGCCATTCTTTACCATCTCTGGTTCAGACTTTGTTGAAATGTTTGTTGGCGTTGGCGCAAGCCGTGTTCGCGACTTGTTTAAACAAGCAAAAGATGCTTCGCCGTGCATTATTTTCCTTGATGAAATTGACGCTGTCGGACGAAAACGTGGAAGCGGCTTTTCCAGTGGCGGCCATGACGAACGAGAGCAAACACTCAACGCGATTTTGGTTGAGATGGATGGCTTTGAACTCAGTGACCAAGTCATCGTGATGGCAGCTACTAACAGAGCAGACGTCCTAGACCCTGCACTCACTCGGCCAGGTCGTTTTGACAGACAAGTCCACGTACCGCTTCCAGATGTTGAAGGTCGAAAAGCAATCTTAGAAGTGCACGCGAAGAAAGTACGCTTGTCACCAACAGTTGATTTGGACAGAGTCGCACGAGGTACACCAATGTTCTCTGGTGCAGATCTTGAAGCGCTGATAAATGAAGCAGCGATTATCGCGACGCTTGCCGACAAAGAATACGTAGACCAACTCGATCTTGAAGAAGCAAGAGATAAGGTGCGTTGGGGTCGAGCAAATAAAAGCCGCAAGGTGCAAGAACTTGAACGTGTTGCAACGGCGTATCACGAAGCTGGTCACGCAGTTGTTCAACTTGTTCTATCTGACGCTGACCCTGTCCACAAGGTGACAATCATCCCGCGAGGCCAATCCGGAGGCGCAACATTTAGTCTCCCTGAAAAGGATAGATACTTCTACAACCGAAAGTTCCTTGAAGCATCCATGCGAGTATTGTGTGGTGGCCGAATTGCAGAGCGCCGCAAAACACATGACATCTCAAGTGGAGCGTCAATGGATATTCAAATGGCGACGAGTTATGCGAGACACATGGTGCTCGATTGGGGCATGTCAGACAGGCTCGGATTTGTTCAATACTCTCCTGATCCAAATCGCGAGGCGATTTTTGCAGAACGTGATTATTCCCAAGACACTGCTCGCATCATCGATGAAGAAATCAAACGACTCATTGACGCTGCGTACGCTGAAACTGAACGACTCATTGATGAACATTGGGGCAAGGTAGAAGCGATTGCAAATGCACTGCTCGATTATGAAACGCTGCAAGCAGATGAACTTGAAGCCATCATGAGAGGCGAATCGATTTCACGGGCTTCAGTTGATGACTTGCTTCAAGAAGAAACTGACAAGACTTCATCAAGTGAAATGAAAGACGCGACTGAAGACGATAGCCCAGATACCCCATCAGGTGATGCAGTTCCTACGCCGGCTTAAACGCTTGATTCAACTGCAAGTTCCTTCACCTTACTTAAGGCGAAGCCATATGCACGTGCTGGCATGATTGTTGGCTACTGGTTGTATTCAATCAATTAACGCGTGGAATACGGTTTGCTTTGGCATGAGTTACTCCTAACCCTTCAATACTAGCCGAATACAACTACGCTTATCGTGTCAATCATTTTCAATGAACTTTTTGTGACGTAGATAATGGTGGTAATGTTGAGCGAATCTGTGCGCTTCATCGCGCAATTTTTGAAGCAATTTTAAAGCTTCATTGTTTCGACCCAACTTAATTGGCTCTGTTTGATAGGGCAAGTAAATCAACTCTTCTTTCTTCGCGAGACTCACCACATGTGGCGGTCGCTGTTCCCACTGATCAAATGTCTCCATCACTGCAGATAGTTGACCGCGGCCGCCATCAATCAAAATTAAGTCGGGATACAGTTCTAACCCTCTGCCGGCGTCGCGGTAGCGTCTTGAGATAACTTCTCGCATTGATTGATAATCATCATTAGTTGACGATTTAATTTTGAATCGCCGGTACCCTTCTTTGTATGGTCTTCCATCCATAAAAGCAACTTTTGCAGCAACTGTTTCTTGTCCTTGCAAATGCGCAATATCAAACGCTTCGATGAATCGAAATTCTGAATCTACATCAAGTGCTCGGCGAAGGGATTTCATGCCTGCACTAGCATCTTGTGCAAACACTGTAATCTCTGATTGCCAAACAACATCCTTGCCAGAATGGTCATCAAGTTTCTCAATTGCATCGATTTGGTCTCGCAGTTCTGCTGCGCGTTCGTATGCTTTGGAAGTCGAAGCCTCATGCATGGCTTCACGCATTTCACGAAGCATAACGCTTCTCTTCGACGTTAAAAACTTAACAAGCGTATTGATGGATTCCTTGTATTGAGTTTTGTTTATCTTTGCGCCGCACGGGGCTGTGCAACGATCAATGGCGTGGAGTAAACAAGGTCTAAAGAAAGGGAGTGATTCATCATTTGCATCGATCGTTAAGTCACACGTTCGGAACTTGAAAATCGTTTGTAACACATGCACTGCTTGATGTAGCGCGCTGACTGAAGTAAACGGGCCAAACGTCTTTGCAGATTTGAAGCGCGGCTCGCTAGGATTGCGAGTGATGTAAACGCCTGGGAAATCTTCCTTCGTGGTGATGACGAGGTACGGATAAGTTTTATCATCTAATTGAAGCGTGTTGTACTTCGGCCGGTGATCTTTAATGAGGCGTGATTCAAGCAAGAGAGCTTCCCACGATGATGTACATTCGATGGTTTCAATATTGTCGATATTGGGCAACATGCCCTGCTTCCACGGACCTAAATCTGCGGATTCCAGAAAATATGAGCTTACTCGCTTTATTAATGAACTCGCTTTGCCAATGTATAGATACTCCCCCTCACGATCTTGCATGAGATAGACTCCCGGACTATCAGGGAGGTTTTTGGCTACCTCAGCGAGTTTTTCGCGTTTCTTTGGCCAATTTTGTGCAATCTTTTCGGCATCCATACAATGTATCTATTCTAACACTCGCAATTACCTTATTTTCATTGATTTTCTCTGCAAAAAGCGAGTACAATTGAATCCCAACCTTTTTGAAAAACACTTAGTAACCCCTAATCAAGTATGGAGATATAAATGAAAAGCATTCTTACCTTAATTGTCACTGTA
>JAYZCQ010000068.1:0-7451 GCA_036338245.1 Planctomycetota bacterium | reverse complement strand
AAAGGTGAAAAGGAAAGCCACCCTGACGCACTGATGCTAATTCGCCACAGTTGCGCTCATGTCATGGCTGAAGCTATTCAACGCATCAAACCAGAAGCAAAACTTGTTTACGGCCCCCCGCTTGAAACTGGGTTCTACTATGACATTGCATTCGACTCCGCTAGCCCACTTTCAAGTGATGACTTCGAAGCGATTGAACAAGAGATGAAATCTATCATTGAAGAAGACAGGCCGTTCACTCAGTATGAACTTCCAAAAGAAGAAGGGTTACAAAAACTAGAGGGCGAAGGCAGCAAATACAAGATTGACAACGCAGAACGGGCAATCGAAGGTGGCGCTGACACGCTCACATGGTACGCAACTGGCACGCCAAATGAAGACTGGGAAGACTTGTGCAAAGGCCCACATGTTCCCTCAACAGGAAAAATCGGCGCATTTAAACTCCAAAGCATCGCTTCAAGTTATTGGCATGGCGACGCGGATTCCGATTCACTTACTCGCATCTATGGCATTGCATTTGTCCATAAGAAACAGTTAAAGCAACATCTAAAACTATTAGAAGAAGCGAAAAAACGCGACCACCGCTTACTTGGAAAAAAACTTGACTTGTTCCACATTGATGAACAAGTCGGACAGGGCTTACTCCTCTGGACACCAAACGGTGCAACGGTTCGTCAAGAACTGCAAACATTTATCGCTGAAGAATTGCGAAAACAAGATTACAGTCAGGTCTTTACGCCGCATATTGGCAAACTTGATTTGTACCGCACATCAGGCCATTACCCTTACTACCAAGAAAGTCAGTACCCGCCACTCATTGATCCTGAACAACTCGGTCGACTTGCTGACGAGGGATGTTCATGTGCTGATTTATCAAACTTGATGAAAGAGGGTGACATTGAAGGCTATCTACTCAAACCGATGAACTGCCCGCATCACATTCGCATCTACGCAAATGGGCAACACAGTTATCGCGATTTGCCAATTCGACTTGCTGAGTTTGGAACGGTTTATCGATGGGAACAATCTGGCGAAATTGGCGGCATGACTCGCGTGCGAGGTTTCACACAAGACGATGCACACCTTTTCTGTACCGAAGAACAAGTTGCAGGCGAAATCATTGGTTGCTTAAACCTAGTCAATATCATCTTCAACACGCTTGGCATGAATAACTTTAAAGTTCGTGTTGGCTTACGTGACATTGATTCTGATAAGTATGTCGGCGACCCTGCAAACTGGGACAAGGCAGAGCAAGCGTGCAGAGAAGCCGCAGAAACACTTGGCGTTCCTTGGTCTGAGGAACAGGGCGAAGCGGCATTCTATGGGCCAAAGATTGACTTCATCGTCAATGACGTGTTAGGCAGACCGTGGCAACTTGGAACAGTGCAAGTCGACTACAACCTTCCGGAGCGTTTCGACTTGTCATACATCGAAAGCGACGGCAAACAACACCGACCAGTCATGATTCACAGAGCGCCATTTGGCTCTATGGAACGGTTCATCGGCGTACTGATTGAGCACTTCGCTGGCGCGTTCCCAACATGGCTTGCACCAGAACAAGTCCGCGTGCTTGCAATTTCAGAAAAGTCCAATGATTATGCAAGCCATGTGAGAGATACCCTTAAGGCAGCAGGAATCAGAACGACTCTCGATACAAGTGATGAACGAATCCAAGCAAAAATTCGTAATGGGGCAGACTTGAAGATTCCATGGCTCGTCGTTGTTGGGCCAAGGGATGCGGAAGCCTTTAATGTCAGCGTGAGAATGCGTGGGATCATGGATGACCTCGGAGCAGTCTCGCTTGAGCAATTCACCGATGCAATTAAAAGCGAAATTCAAACTCGCGGACAAACTTCTGCCCTAGCAACATGTTTCCCAGATGTTGAAAAACCGCAATAATGCTTGCTTTTCGGGATATTGTTCAGTATCCTAACCACAGATATATGGCAAGAAGACGACCACGCACATTCGCTTCGCATCGCGATTCATTCGTTCGAGCACTCCTCGATACTGTTTTATGAATACATCGCAGTTGCCAAAACATGTTTTTATTCTTACATCCACAACAATAGGGCTTGTGTAAGTCCATGTGGACATTTTCTTTATAGGAGAACTTAGCTATTTCCCGTAGACGTTTTATGAATCAAAAAGAGAACAGCCGACGGCTGCCCTCTGTAAACGAACAAATAAGGTCGTCGAAAGTACGCCTAATTGATCAAAATGAAAACATGCTTGGCGTTGTGCCAACACCGGAAGCTATTCAGAAAGCAAAAGCTGCTGACTTAGACCTCGTAGAAGTATCCCCTGGCTCTGACCCGCCAGTTTGCCGAATTCTAGATTTTGGCAAATACCGTTACGAACAATCTAAAAAAGAAAGGGCCAATCGAGCAAAAGCAAAAGTTGTTGAGACAAAGGAAGTCCGCCTTGGACGATCAATGAAAATTGACCAACACGATGTCAACATTCGTGTGAATCAAGCACGGAAGTTTTTACTTGATGGTCACAAGGTGCTCATAGTCCAAAACTTTCGCGGTCGTGAAATGATGCACGCAGAACTTGTTCATGAACGAATGCAAGACATCATCAAAACATTAGATGATGTTTCAAAAGTAGAAACGCCACCAAAAATTTCTGGCAGACGTGAGACAATGGTGCTTGCTCCTGACAAAGTTAAGATACAAAAATATCTTGCAGCAACGAAAAGAGAAGAAGCAGATACTCAAAACCAAGAAGAAGAATGAATTCAGATGATTCGGTACGGCGTGATTTCTGACATTCATGGCAACGCCCAAGCACTCATGACCGTGTATGAGAAACTTGGCGACATGGATGTTGACCGAATCATTTGCTTAGGAGACATCGTTGGTTATGGCGCATCACCAACCAAATGTCTAGACCTTGTACTCAGTTACTGCGATGAAGTTGTGCGTGGCAATCACGATGAAGCAGTCCTTGACCCAGAACTTGGCAGATATTTTAATAATGCCGCACTAGCAGCACTCAACTGGACTCGTGAACAACTTGGCCCATACCATTTGCACGCAATCAGTCACATGAAGACTCGCATCAGACTTGGGGACTCGCTCTTGCTAGTACACGACACTCCGGTGTTGCATGATTCAGCGTATATCCATGAACTGCCTCAAGCAATTGCAGCGTTCCAAGCACTAGACGAAGGTATTTGTTTACATGGTCACACGCATTTACCAACTGTCTTCAGGGCTACGCAATCTGAGTCCGGCGGAAGCGAAGTAAGTCTTGAAATTCCAGAAGATGGCGTGCCAATCACTCTGTACCCTGAGGATAGATATCTTTGCAATCCAGGCGCAGTTGGTCAACCACGTGACAATGACTCGCGAGCCGCCTTTGCAATTCTTGAGTACACCTCCCCAGAAGAAGCAGCAACTTTTACAGTCCACCGCGTTGCGTATGATATTGAAGGCGCGCAGTTAGAGACACATAACGCCGGACTTCCTGCGATTCTCGCAGAACGTTTAGAGATTGGTACTTAAATATCTTTAACCCACCCGCCGTTTTTTAATCTACAATAAAAAATCAGAGCTCGAATTGCCATTTCCCCACACAAGGCATACCAAACACCGACTAATCCATAACCAAGTTGAACGCCAAGAACCCACGCCAATGGCAATCTTATGCACCAACTTGAGAATGATGTAATGAGAAATGTCCAAAGCGTGTCACCTGTGCCTTTTAGTGCTTGCCTAAAGACCATCATGATGGCAAAGAATACTTGCATGACGCCGGCAACAATCAAGAGTTTAGGTACGAGTTCAGCGTGAATTGGTTCTTGCGAGATAATTGCAGTCAAAAACTCACCCGCAAAAATCATAACGACTCCAAATGATGACATCAACAACGCCGCAAGTCCCATGCAAACTCTAATGGCTCGCTTTGCTTGCTCAACTTGCCCAGCACCTAAATATTGACCTGCAAGAGTCCCCGCTGCGATACCAATTGCAAAACCCGGAAGGAAACTCATCGCTTCCCACTGAACTGCAATGATATGAGCGCCTTGCAATCCTTGTTCAACTTCAGCATCTTGACCTGCTGACAATGCAAGATTAACTGCTATTTGACCAATGAATTGAAGGATGAATAAGTTAGCAACCCACATCGAAAGACCTTCAAAGAAGTTTGGAATGCCAATCTTTGCGATTCTCCAAATGACGGCAAACTGGAAAAACAAGTGCTTTATCTTCAAACGCATATCTGTCACGCCTTTGACAAGCACGCCAAGGATAAAAAGTGCTCCAATGATGTACGCACAACTTGAACCAATTGCAATGCCTATGACGTGATAGTCATATGAAAATGGGTTCATCAACTCAAACGTACCAAAGGTCATGTCTGCACCACACATCGCCCAAGAAACAAGAACATTGACGATATTGACGACAATTGCAACAACCGCAGGGCGAATCGTATCGCCGCTACCGTGGAGTGCCATTGAACCTGCTGTCATGACTGCGCACGCTGGCATTCCGATTGCAAGTACGCGGATGTAATCAACAAGGTATGCCTGAGCTTCTTCTGAAAGTTGACAGAGCACGCCGAGCGGCGCTGCGAAGAACCAAAGAGCAATGGCAACAACGATTCCCCAAATGAAAGCAAGCGTGATGGACTGCCCTAGCACTCTGTTACCCTGCACGATGTCTCCCGAACCCATTGACCTAGCAATCAGAGCTTGAGCACCGATGCCTACACCTGAAACAGCAATGGAGATGAACCACCCAATGTAAGAACCAATGCCAATTGCATCGAGCGATGGCAGAACGATATCTACTGGCAATGCACCTGCAAACATTTTGTCTGCCAGCCCAACACAAGCAATCAAAAACTGTTGTATGAGAATTGGAAGCGCAAGGAAAATGATAGCGCCCCACATTGTCTTTCCAGCAAGCGAACCACTTTTAATCAGATTGTCGTTGTCAGACTGCGCCGTCACTCGTCAGTTTCGTCATACGTCGTTGGGCGGTTTTCTTCTTTGAGACCTGCAGGATAATCTGGCATTTCATGAATCCTGTGTTCCCAAAACGTTATTCTGTCCCACCACCGCTCTTCATGTTGATACGTTGGATATTGATACGCAATTTTGTAAGCAAACAAGTCTCCATCACTATCAACAATTTTTGCGCCCCATTCAAACCATGCATCCCAATCGGTACCAAACACTTGCCCTGTCAAAATGTGTAAAGATTCCGCCGCGCTAAGATTGATTGAGAGTGAACCTGCTTGGAGGGCTGCAATTAGGCCCACAAAGACTTGGTTCTCGGGATATTGACCGAGTGCAGTTGCTACAGATGAGCGAACTTGTGCGTCTTCATCAATATCTCTCAGTGACTTCAAGAGGAAGGCAACGACTTCTGGGTTATGCAGTCTTTGAAGTGCAACTGCAGCAGCCCTTCTCACTTGGGTGCTGACAGTTATTGAACGACTGAGCCATGGCGCAATAAGCACGGCATCTTCTACATTTCCAAATCTACCGAGCGCTTTGATAGCGCTTGCTCTAACAAGTGGGTCTCTGTCGTTTGCTACGTAATCTCTATACATAGATAGATAATCCGGAGCACCGCCAAATGGAGAGTTTGCTAGGAGGGTTACACCCCTTCTTCTAATGTCTGGATCATATTGGTCAACCGCCATAATTGCAGCATCGCGCGGTGACGGAGGTACAAAGCCTTCAGCCATGTTATTGAAATCGTCAGAGACGCATCCAATCATTGAACAACTCATAGCAAGATTCAAAATGATTCTATGTGGTTTCATGCGATCGTGTCGCCCTCACTTATTCGCGTTTGTATTGTTTCAATCATCGCTTTTACTTCTTCCGCCATTTTAGTATTTGGAAACTGAGACATGATTGCTTCCCCAAACTCAATTGCTTCTTGCCATCTGTGGTCCGAAACTGCCATCTTAAATCTAGCGCCCAAGTTTTCTCTGTATGTTGCAATAACAGAATCTGCAGTATCTCTAAACTTTCTCGCTTCCTCAGGAGTGAGGTAGCGGTCGAGTTCAATGAGTAATTTCATTGCCATTTCAGGATTATCATTTTTTGCAGCCTCAACAAACTTGTCTTCAAGTTGGTGACGATAGGCAGTCCGATGGTCGATGATAAGTTGCTCAATATTATGCAGTAACGGTGACTCTGGGAACAATCTTCTTAACCTCGCTGCAAATTGGTACGCTTCAACCCACTTGCGAGCATCTAAAAGTGTTTGCAGATTCGTCATTTCATTCTGAATTCTGGCTTCGTGTTGTTCCCTAATGATCGATTGCACTTGCAATCTGAGCGCTTCCGCCTCTTCGACCGCTCCAAACACAGTCCCCATCTGGTCACAATGGACGAGTGCTGCGTGGAAATCTCCAGCATGCAAGTCTGCTTCAACAGTTTTGCGGAGCAAGTTAAGTTCACGGTCTCTATACAAAATGCGCTTGGCATTATCTGACAATTGGAGCGATTCAATAAGCTTTTCCCAAGGCGGTTGATTAGCCTGGGATGCAGATAAACCACCGCATATAGAAGAACCCACTAGAAACACTGATCCAGTTACCCAAAGACCAGCAATAAGGGGGCTTCTCATTGGCTCGATCAATGTGCATAACAAGACGCAAGAAAGACCATATGCAAGTAATGCGCACCCCAAAAATGATGCCGTGCAAGGATTATATTTTTGTTCAAGTGCCATCAATAGAATCAATGAGACTATCGCAATACCTGCAAACATTGTTGCAACAGGCAAATCGGTCATCATTGAAAAGACTACGACTGCGAGCATAAGCACTTTTGCAGTTATTGAAATTGGATGTTTCAAATGAAGTTTCATAATCTAAACTAACTACCAGGCACGCATTGACCACAAGGTGA
Source organism: Planctomycetota bacterium (assembly GCA_036338245.1). Classification (GTDB taxonomy): domain Bacteria; phylum Planctomycetota; class Phycisphaerae; order Phycisphaerales; family SM1A02. Next base: position 565 of record JAYZCQ010000068.1, on the reverse strand, counting down.
CTCAACAGGCACGATACAGAGAAATTCCATTGAACTGCCTGAGGTGGTGCGGAACTGATGGAGCGTGTCTCCAGGAATAAAGAGCCCGTCTCCCCCGTGGATAGAAATGATTTCGCCGCCACACTCTAGCTCACCTTCACCTTTTATAACGAGTACCTCATGCTCCCAAGGGTGTTCATGTTTTGGTGTGCATCCGCCAGATTCAACTAAAAAGTGACGCATTGCGAACGTAGGCGCACTGTCTTCTTTACCCACAAGCAGTTTCATAGTCACGCCTTTAGCGCCATCGACATCAACTGCCGTGCCTTCCATTTCAGCTATGTTTCGACGTATCATATTGCCTCCATTGTAACTTGGAAGAAGGAACACCATGACCATTCAAATCAAACCTTTTGCACTTGGTGACTACCAGACCAACTGTTTTATTGTCACATCGGGCGACGATTGCTGGGTGATTGATTGCGGGTATGATCCCGATGTTCTCATCGAGTATCTCAAATCAAATGTTTTAAAGCCAAAAGCACTTCTATTGACACATTGCCATTCTGACCACATTGCGGGCATC
>JAYZCQ010000067.1:0-7325 GCA_036338245.1 Planctomycetota bacterium | reverse complement strand
CTCTTTCTTATGAGTTGTCAATCTACGAATCCACCAACTGGGCAGATGCAGTTCTTGTATTTTGATGTTTGTCCGAATACGCCACTACTTTATAAACGGCTTGTAGAAGCATGCCCAGATGCGCAAATCGAACGCGTTGATTTAACGACGCTTAGTGATGGCGACCCCCTGCTCGGCTGGGGCGCACCGACAATTCTTGTAGGTGGAAAAGATTTGTGCGGCATAGAGCCAAGCCCATCAAAGTCAATTTCATGCAGAAACTGGTCACACGGATTGCCAAGCGTAAGTGACATAAAAAAGAAAGTGAGCGTTTTTGAGTGACCGGCTGGTGGGTACATGAGTTATGGCAAAGTGGCCAAGGCACTGAACTAGTTTCGTGGATATTCTGGGTCATTGCTTCCATTACCCTTCACGAACTTGCGCACGGGTGGGCTGCCATCTATGAAGGTGATGACACGCCTATTACAACTGGGCACATGACTGCAAACCCGATTGTGCATATGGGCGTGCCATCGATTGTTGTCTTTTTACTCCTCGGCATTGCATGGGGACTCATGCCAATCAACCCCTACCGGTTTAGACATGGAAAATGGGGTAGGATTTTTGTTGCTGCTGCTGGACCGTTAATGAACCTTATGCTTGCGTTTATGACGTTGACTATTCTTGCGTTTGTCATTGATTTAAACGACGAGCAGACTGACCTTACAATTTTTCTCTTTACAGGCGGATTTTTAAACCTGGTGCTTTTTGCATTCAACCTTCTCCCTATTCCACCACTTGATGGCTCAGTGATTCTTTCCAACTTGTCTACGACCGTAGCGAGGTGGTACAGTCACCCGCAAGCAGGCATCGCAGGGCTCTTGTTTTTGCTTTTCCTCATCTGGACTAATGCCGCTTCTTTTGCTTTTAGTCTCGCTCATCAGGCCGCAGGAGCGTATGTAGGCATCTTGTATACGCTGTTTGCCTCGTGATCTTTGCAAAACTGTCCAAAACTGCCTTAGTTTGATACAATATTCAGTTCGCTTAGTCGCTTTGCGTGGCGTCTCCGCACTGCTCTTGAAGATGGTCTTCAACGGCTCAACGGAACGCAGTGACAACAGAAGTCACGAGCAAAGCCCAACAGAAGGAGTACAACCATGGTTGTATTGCGATTGAAGAGAATGGGTCGACGCCATCGACCGTTCTACCGGTTAAATGCAATGGACAAACGAGCCCCAAGAGATGGCCGAGTCATCGAAGAACTTGGTTGGTACGATCCAATTGCACCAGAAGACAAACAACTCAACTTAAAGCCAGATCGAATAGATTACTGGCTTAGTGTTGGCGCGCAACCGTCTAGCACTGTTAAGAGTTTGCTTAAACGAGCAGACATTGACCCAACCTCTGGTAAAAAACTAGGGTAAGTGAGCGACTTACTAAAGTCGTTTAAGGTCCAATGATGCGGATCGACATTTTGACATTATTCCCAGAGATGCTTGAAGCAACTCTAGAGACAAGTATTGTCAAACGTGCACGAGAAGCAGGGCATGTCGAAATCAATACCTTCGACATCAGAGATTGGGCAGAAAATAAACACCGAAAGGTCGATGATAGGCCATTTGGTGGCGGACCAGGGATGGTCATGATGTGTCAACCACTCTACGACGCAGTCAAAGCGGTTGAACGACAATCAAATACTCCAGCTCGACGTGTGCACTTTACGCCGCAAGGCAAACCCCTCACGCAAGAACGAGTTGAGGTACTTGCAAAGGAGAAGCATTTACTTCTTATTGCAGGTCACTATGAGGGCATTGATGAGCGTGTCATTGAGATGCTTGAGCCCCTCGAACTGAGTACGGGTGATTATGTACTCAGTGGTGGAGAACTTCCTGCACTGCTTCTTGTTGACGCAGTTGTCAGACTTCTCCCTGGCGTTCTTGGTCATGCAGATTCTGCAGCCGAGGATTCCTTTTCACAGCGGGATGCAGACGGAAACCGTGTGCTCGACTGCCCGCACTACACACGTCCTCGTGTTTGGAATGAAATGGAAGTGCCAGAAATTTTGCTAAGTGGAGACCACGACGCTGTGGACGCTTGGCGACAAGAGCAATCACGAAAACGCACAGAGTTGCGAAGACCTGACTTGCTCAATAAAGAGGAAGTTGACCCCTGAGCAAAGACTCAAGTCACACTCCGATGCAAATGCATTGGAACAATGGAAAAGGAGTACCACATGGGTACGCAACAACTAATTGAATCAGTAACACAAGGTCAACTTCGTGAAGATGGTTTCTTTCCAGACTTCACAATTGGTGACACCATCAACGTGCACTACACAATTGTCGAAGGCGACAAAGAACGTGTACAGGTTTTTCAAGGTGTATACATCAGCAGAAACAACAGAGGCGTCAATGAAACAATCACTGTAAGACGCATCGTTGCAAATGAAGGTGTTGAACGAATCTTTCCACTTCACTCGCCTCGAATTGCAAAAATCGAAGTCGTTCGTCGTGGTGATGCACGAAGAGCGAAACTTTACTACTTACGAGACAGAGTGGGTAAATCACGTAGACTTCGTGACCAACGACGTGGACTTAAGAACGCGTAAGTTTCATAACGTAACAAATATAAAAAAGAAAAGAGCACTTCAATGAAGTGCTCTTTTCTTTTGTCAGGATGGATCAAAATACACTGAGATTCGCTGAACTGGTTTAACCAGCCTTTCGGTAGGAATCTCGATCTCTGAAAAATGAACTCGCTGCTGTTTTTGGCTTGGCTTTCGCTTTACCATTTTCAGCCAGCGGGCTACCGATTTTGAACTGAGGTGATAGTGGGGTCGTCCCCTCCGACGATCCCTGCCATGAGTTTTGCTGTGGTTTGCTTCGTTTTGAACGAGCAGCTTCAATGGAACGAGCCATTGCTGCAAGCATAGGTCTTACGTGTTCAGATGCATTGTGACTTTTATTCATGGTGTGTACCTCATATTCCCACAGTTGTGGGTAAAAACCTATCGACGCCTAAAAAGGGTGACTTTTGCGTAAGTTGGAAAAATTTTGCGTCCAATAACTTAACACGCTCTGTGCATGAGAGATAAGCCCCCTCATTCTGAATTCTTTCAAGAATCGCGTCGTTGCTTCCGGGCAATCCGGGAAACTTCGTCATAAATGGTCTCTAGAAGCCCAACCATAGGGAATTTTGCATCCATCGGAGAGATGCCAAGACGGCGGAGTAGCGTATGTGGAAGGTGTGGCGGCATTGGTGCCCTGTCTGCTTCTTTTGGTGAATGAGGCATTCGCCAGAAGTCTTCAAGGCAAGATTCAAATGGCGCCAGTTCAGGCAGTTCGTCTTCGCGGATGCTGCTGTGTGCTTTGGCTTGTCCCTTTGCATCAAGGGTTCTTGCCTGACGCAATTTCATCAGAAGGTCGTCTTTGTCAGTGCCTCGCATTTCAAAATACCGAAGTGGTGTTGCAAGGAGTCTCTCTGCTGTGAGGAACAGCGCTGCTGCAGCATGCTTGCACGGCTTTTTATCTTTGCAAGTGCATGTTGATTCGATGTCACCAATAAATGGCGATTGATTACATTCTCTGAGCATCGATGCAAGCGTTGGTGGAATACGCCCTGCTGATAGTCGTGCAGCCATTCTTGCTTCGATTGCCATTAGTTTTGCGACTTTCATCCAGCCATCTGAAGATAACACAGGAATTTTAATGGTTAGTTTGAATGGTTTTTCTTCGGTGCATTGCACGCTTGCAGCGATTTCACCAACACTTAGTTTGAGTGTTCTGATTTGACCATCCATTGCATAGGTTAAACCTGCAACCATTCGGTCTGGGGAAAAGTTCGCATCGATTGATTCAACGACCCAAGAAGCAGGTGTAAGAAGCCGCAAATCTTCCATGGCGGTCTTGAGTTTCATGTTCGCTTTGCCCTTCTTTGGAGGAATCACCGGTTTCATGTGTCACTCTCCCTTGCTGACTCTCTAAGGACAAGCATCTCTCGCAGTTGTCCAACTGAAAGGTCTGAAATCCAATTTTCGCCTGAGCCAACAATGTTCTCAGCAAGTTCCATTTTCTGTTCAATCATTTGGTCGATGCGTTCTTCAAGCGTGCCCGTACAAACAAACTTATGCACTTGCACAGTTCGTTTTTGTCCAATCCTAAACGCCCTGTCCGTCGCTTGGTTTTCAATTGCGGGGTTCCACCATCTGTCAAAGTGGAATACATGGTTTGCCGCTGTAAGGTTGAGGCCAACACCACCTGCCTTGAGTGAGAGAATAAACACAGGCACATTCCCATCTTCCTCTTGGAAACGATCGATGAATTGCTGCCTACGTTTTGGTGGCGTGCCACCATGCAAGAAGAGTGTTTCACAATTAAGGTCGTGCTGAATCATTGCAGAGAGCAAACGACCCATTTCCCTAAACTGTGTAAAGACGAGCGCTTTTTCACCTGTTGCAACAACTTCTTCTAGTAATGACATCAGTCTAGATGCTTTCCCCGAACGAGATGATTGAAGACCAAGTGCACCTGATTCGTTTTGGTTAACTCCATCTTGGTGCCCCGCTTGGCTGTAATGCCCAGGGTGATTGCAAATCTGTTTTAGTTTGACTAGTGTTGAAAGGACGAGTCCACGGCGTTGTATACCCTCGGAACGCTCAACTTCACTCATCATCCTATTGACAACCTGCTCATACATGCCAGCCTGTTCGTTTGTAAGGTTGGCGTACTCTTTCGTTTGCACACATTCAGGCAAGTCGTCAATGACCGTTGCATCTGTTTTCAAACGGCGCAAAACGAAAGGCTGAATCATATTTCTTAGTTGTTCTGTTTTTCGAGAATCGCGTCTTTGCTCAATTGGTCTTGCGATAGTTCGTTTAAACGTAGCAGCAGGACCAAGGTAACCTGGATTGAGGAATTCCATGATTGACCACAACTCAACAAGTCTATTTTCAACCGGCGTACCAGTTAGTGCAACACGGTGCCATGCTTGAAGCGCTCTAATGGCTTGAGCCTGTTTTGTCGGTGGATTCTTAATGTACTGCGCTTCATCAAGTGCAACTCGATACCAAGAAACTTTGCCAAGAGTTTCACGGTCTCTATGAACGAGTCCATAAGTTGTGATGACAATATCTGCTTCTGCAACTGCTGATGTAAAATCGTCGCCAAGAGGACGCTCAGAACCATGCTGAACGTGAACTCTCAATTCTGGGGCGAATTTGTCGACTTCTCTCACCCAGTTCCCTACTACCGAAGTAGGCGCAACTAGTAGCGTTGGTCCAATGACATTGGAGCCTTTTAACCGCTCGTGTTGCATGAGCGCGATAAGTTGAATCGTTTTACCGAGACCCATGTCATCTGCAAGGCAAGAACCAATGCCAAACTTGGAAAGGAACGCAAGCCATCTGAGACCCGTTAACTGGTATGGGCGGAGTTGTCCCTCAAAGTTTGGAGGTTGAGAAATGTCAGGTAATGATTCACTGTCAGTTGTTGACTCAATGAGTTCCTTCACCCAGCCATTTGCTGTCATTCCGCCAATCGTAAGCATCTTCAGCGCATCGCCGTCACCCTGTGCTAAGCGGAGCGCTTCGACTAGAGGCATATTCGTAACATCGCCATCTGCAAACAACTTCTTGGCTTCTTCGATTGCGCCTTTCTGAAGATGCACCCATTGACCATTCACTTTGACAAGGGGTTGTTTCTGTTTCAGAAGTTGCTCAAACTCTTCGCGAGTTAACAAATGTCCACCAATGGACACCTTCCATTGACATTCAACAATTGCGTTTAGTCCAAGCATTGCTGAAGATGAGATGTTTCCCTCAGGTCGTTCACTGAGTACTGATTCAAGTGAAGGTGAATCGATGTGCAATGTCGCTGAGAGAGTGCTTTGTTCGCTACCCCACCAAGAAGGTGCGCTGACAATGAAGCCAGACTCTTCAAGTAAGGGCATGTATTCAACAAGGAACAAGTGTGCTTCAGCGCTTGTAAGTTCAAGATGTGTTGGCGCTTGCTCGGCGAGTGCTTTTTCAAGTTTTGGATAGAGTGTTGCAGCTCTGTCAATCTCAGTGAGAATCAAGTCAGGAAGATGGTCACCTTGACCACCATCTCCAATTGTTCCATTCCAGACATCTTCTGCAAGGACTTCCCTTGAAGAATCTTCCGCTGAACGCAAACCAAAGACGAGCTTCCATGTTTCATCATCTTCAGGTTCATGAATATCGAGCATGAGTCGCCATGAAAGGTCATCCCCAATGTCGTAGAGTCTGCCTAGCCAACGCCTTGCATCCGTAAAAATACCGAGCAATCTATCTGGTTTGCCTGCGACATCATACTGAGAAGCGAGTAATGCTCCAAGCCATGCGACATGTGCATCACTACCCGCGTCCCATTCCTCGAGAGCATCAATAAAGTCGTCGCTGATAAGAATCTCCCGGACGAGGCCATCTGCCATGTCCTCTACAGCTGCTTCTAATAGTGCCCGCCCACTTGCATCAGTAGCTCTTGCAATTGGCGGCATCGATTGAAGTAACAAACCAAAACGGTTGACAACTTCTTCGTCGTGTAGCCAAGGCGTCCACTTCGCAGAGAGATGTTTTCGGTCGACCTGCATAAGCGTTGGCACAAAACGCTGGTCGATAAGAAGGTCACGTGATAGACGTGATGCACTTGTCCAAAAACGCACCGACGCACCTCTCTCAAACAATTCGTCGTTTTCATGATTGACGAGTTGTCCTAGAAGACGGGTTGCTACTGCTGGCGCAACTTTCAAACTTGGAACTTTGAAATCACCTAGATGTGGGTCGGTCTTCGGTTCATAGTCTCCGACGATGCTAATCAACCTGTCGCTTGGCCAAGGTCCAAGTAAATCATGCGGCAAACTTAAACTGAAAGAAGATTCTTCAACATTACAATCAATACCCGCCTCAGACAGTGATTCAAGTAACTTTGAAGCGTCAAGCGCAAATGGATGCACTTCTACTTCTTGAGCAACTGCGACTGCTTGTCCGTTAGTTTTTTCTTCTCTACATCTTGTGGTTAGACCTGTAAAGGTCTCAAGAGATTCACCCCACAAATGAAGATTGCCAGCCGTCCAGTTGGCATGAATTACGAACATTGAACCTCCGTGTACATGAATGATCGCGTTGGGGCTCGAACCCAAGACCGCCTGATTAAAAGTCAGGTGCTCTACCAACTGAGCTACGCGACCGAGAAACGGCACATTCTACCCAATCTGAAGCCCTTTGAAAGGATATTGTCCAAAAGAAAGGGGAAGTTATCGGGAGCAATTGTTGAAAAGTTTTGACTCTATAGATGATTTTCTGATTGTCCTTGGCTCGTTAAAGCCAAACC
>JAYZCQ010000066.1:0-6765 GCA_036338245.1 Planctomycetota bacterium | reverse complement strand
TGCAGCTACCTTCATTTGCGTCGAGAACAATCCAGGCTTCGCTTTTTAAATGCGCTGTGGGGTGTTCTGAGACATAACTCTCAGTTGGGTGTACTTGCACTGAGATATTGTCGTTATCATCTAAGAACATGATGAGCAACGGGAAACATCCGTTCATTAGTTTGGCGTTTCCTAAGAGTTCTGGATGAATTGCCATGACTTCATGAAGCGTTTGCCCAGCAAGTGGTCCATTTGCAATCACCGACCGACCGCCTTCAATACTATCAGGCAAATCTGCGAGTTCCCAAGATTCGCCAATTGAGATACCTTCTGGAAGAGTTTTTCCAAACGAAGCAAGTGATTGCCCGCCCCATACTTTTTCTTTCAATATTGGTTCAAAGATGAGCGGGTAGAGTTCCATTACATCATCATGCCAGTGATTTGTACTTCAAAGATAAATTTATCACCGACGAATCCTTGGGCATCACAGATGAAGCGGCGCCTCTGAAACTTTCTTTCAACAGTAACTAGTGTAAGAATGTCACCGGGAACTACTTGTCCACGGAATGAACAATTGTCACACCGCGTAAATCCCATGAAGTGATTGCTTTCTGATTTAACGTGATAGAGCACACTACTGATTTGTGCAGCCGCTTCAATCATTAGTACGCCGGGAAAGAGTGGTCGGCCGGGAATATGTCCAGGAACCCAAAACTCATCTTCTTTTACATCTCTAACACCTGCAGCAACAGTTTTTGATTCGTTTAAATAACAGACGTAATCAAGTTGTCGCATATCACCTGTTTGTGGATTCATCGCACCAATCTCATCCGCTGAAAGCGCGATGTTACTATGGTCGATTGTCGTAAGGTCAATGAGTGGTTCAATAGGCATGTGGAATTGAATTATAAATGTTTATGCAAAGAAATAGGCTCACGCGGAGCTTGAGCCTACGCCTTGATGTGATTCATGTAGGGTTACCCGTCTGAGTTTCGTAGACCCAATACATCTTTTCTGACATCTTGAGCAGCAGCTTTGATGTCTTGCATTGCTTTACGTACACGAGTACCAGCAGCTTTGTTGCCACCTTCACATTTCGCCATGTCATCTGTGACATCTGCGACGAGTTGTACTAGTCGTTCATATGATTCCATTGTCAAACCTCCAAATCGTTGTACTAGGGAAATCCTAGGGGTCTAGTCAGGGGGCAGAGCCAACGGGGAGTGCCCCTCAATTGCGTTTCAATGCATTCTTTATCGGCTACAAGTGCTTTGCAACCCCGAAAATGAGGAAAAACAGTATAAATTAGGTCTATGTTAGGTCAAAATTTGGGTTTTAGACCCGCAACTCTTCAATTTCAGCTGATTTTTCAGCGTAAGAATTTCGAATTGGTGTGACTACCTCTTGGACGAATCCGTCCACTTGGGAGGAGGCTCTGCCGACATATTCCGCTGGATTCGTCACGCTTTGAAGGTCAATAGAAGCAAACATCGGCTCGCTTGCAAGTCGCTCTAAAAGGTTATTTTCAGTGCCTTCTGATTTCATTTTTTGGGCGACTTCGATGGCGTGTGAGCGGACAACTTCGTGGGCGTCCTGTCTGTCAGCACCATGCTTGACGGCTTCCATCATGAGGCGTTCAGTAGCGAGAAAGGGCATTTCCCTCATAAGGTTTGCTGTCACTCGTGCTTCATGCACGATGAGCCCGTCAGTCACATTGATGCACACATCAAGTACGCCATCAAGCGTGAGGAATGCTTCAGGCAAAGTTAACCGCCGGTTGGCTGAATCATCAAGGGTACGTTCCATCCATTGAACGGCTGCTGTCTGTGCAGCGTTTTGTGGCATGTTCATAACAAAGCGTGCGAGGGCACACATGCGTTCACACCGCATTGGATTTCGCTTGTACGCCATTGCTGATGAACCGATTTGATTCTTTTCAAACGGCTCTTCAATCTCACCGCGATTTGCAAGTAATCGCACATCAGTTGCGAACTTGTGAATCGCTGCCGCAATACCCGCAAGCGTTGACAAGATGTAAAAGTCAACAATTCGTGGGTACGTTTGCCCGGTGACTGAAAGTGATTTGTGAGTATCCCAGCCCATCTTTTCAGTAACCATTGTGTTGAGTTTTTCAACTTTAGATTCATCACCATTAAAGAGGTCTAAGAAAGACGCTTGAGTGCCTGTTGCTCCACGTACGCCGCGGAAGCGAAGTGTCGCTAAACGAAACTCTAAATCTTCTAATGTAATCGCAAGTTCCTGAGCCCAGAGGGTTGCTCGTTTGCCAACAGTTGTTGGTTGAGCCGGTTGGTAATGCGTGAACCCGAGGGTAGGGAGCGTTCTATAAGATTGAGCGAAATCACCGAGTTGCGTAATGACTCTTGCGAGCTTTCTCGCGATGAGTTCCATGCCATCACGCAGTTGAATGAGTTCGGTGTTGCAGTTTACGAATTGGCTTGTTGCGCCGAGGTGGATAATTGGCCTTGCAGTTGGAGCGACATCGCCGAGTGCATGTACATGAGCCATCACATCATGTCGGAGTTCTTTTTCATACTTTGCAGCGGCGTCGTAATCTATATCATCAAGATGTGTCCGAAGTTCGTCAACTTGGGTATCTGAGATATCTAAGCCGAGGGCTTGCTCAGACTCGGCAAGTGCTAGCCAGAGCCGCCTCCAAGTGCTGAATTTTCGATGGTTTGACCAAATCTCTTGCATCTGAGGGGATGCGTATCTGCCAGAGAGTGGTGACGTATACGTGTTGTGCTCACTCATTAGAGTCATATTTTACTCGCTTTTAATGTGAATTGCTACCAACCATACAATGCACCAATGGCGTTACTTACAGCATTTGGAGTCCCTGCGGGCATTTATATTGCAAGCATCGTTTCGCTCATGCAATGGGTTTCAACAAATCAGGTGAATTGGTTTGTTTCCATGTGTGCGGGTATTCTTGCTTTCAGCATCTACACCTTCCACAGAGCATCGATTAGTGTGACAGATGAGGCAACTTCGCACTTACAACCAAGACACCTTGTTGCAATTCAACTCAAAATGGTGTGTATCCCAGTTTCTATTGCGGCATTCATTAGTTCGGTAGTCGGGTTGTACACGGAAGACGCAATTTTAGGACTCTTGCCGTTGGTTGGTTTTGCGAGCATTCTCTTCTATGGCAAGCCAATTCTTAAAGCACCGCTTCGCACCATTCCATTGTTGAAACCCTTGATGGTTGGGTTTGGCATCGCATCTTTTGGTTATTGCTTGTTTGACTTTTCAATCCCACTTGATGTTGTACTTGCGTTTGGGCTCATCTGCACTGCCGATGCGTTCCTCTGCGATGTTGAAGATATTAGCTTTGACAAAGCGTGCGGTTGCACAACGCTCGCAAGCTCGTTGCCGCATTCTGCGAGGTGCTTGATTGTATTACTCTTCTACGGCGCAGCATCGATGTTCTTGCCGCTCGTTGTGAGTGTTAGTTTGCTTGGTCTTTCAATTCCATTCATTTGGCAACGCTTTGTCAATAGAACATATGTCGATGTTCGCCCAGCACTCATTCTCCTGTTAGCATGGTTGGTATGACGCTTATGAATTGGCTTATCGCAATTGGATTGGCATACCTAATTGGAAGTATTCCATTTGGTGTCCTCATTGCGACATGCAAAGGTGTCAACATCAGGGAAGAAGGGTCAACGAACATTGGAGCAACCAATGTTTGGCGAGTCCTTGGTAAAAAGTATGGCATCGCATGCTTTCTCCTTGATGTATTGAAGGGCGCCGTTCCGGTATATGTTGCAGGCATTTGCGGTGGCGTCGCTGGAGCATCTCTTGGCTCTTACGAAATGAATGAGTTGTTGCTCTGGCTCGGTGTCGCGTTCGCTCCATGTTTTGGGCACATGTACTCAATCTTCTTAAAGTTTCACGGCGGGAAAGGTGTTGCGACAACGCTCGGCTGCATGCTTGGCTTATATCCACTTTTAACGATGCCAGTCCTTGCAGCTTTTGTCTGTTGGGGGCTGACGCTTTATGTTTTTAAGATGGTCTCTGCTGCGAGTATCGTTGCGGCTCTGCTGCTACCTGTTGCAACATATTTTCATCTTGAATCATCGGGGATTTCGCAATCATGGCCAGTTGTATCACTTTCGTTTGTCATTGCAATTTTTGTTGTGTGGAAACATCGCTCAAACATCATTCGAATTGCCAGCGGCATCGAACCAAAAATTAATCAGAAGTAGGAAGCATTCTTAATGCTACTTCGATGACATCGCCAGTGGGAATTTTATCGATATCGCATGCTTGTTCGTGGTTGTCTGCAATCAAACTCGTAGGAAGAAATGGTTCTGCAAGCAGAGCGACATCATTTTCGGAGGCATACTTAGTCCATCTGAAATCAGTTGGTCCATAAAGCGTGATGACTGGCGTTCCGGTTGCAACTGCAAGATGTCTTGGCCCTGTGTCATTTGTAATCATCAAGTGAGACTCCTTGACGACACCTTTTAATGAGCCAAGTGATAATCCTTTTGTCGTTAAATCAATAACGGGTAAAGATGCGTGTTTTGCAACAGCTTGTGCAAGGTGTTGCTCGTCTGGCGACCCAACAACACAACACGTTGCTCCTACGTTTGTAAGCGCATCAGCAACTTGAGCAAACCGACTTGGGCACCATCGCTTTTTTGCTTTGCTTGCACCGGGAACAAGCAACACAATTGGATGTTCGATTGATTCAATGATTTGCGAGGCTGTTTCTTGTTGTGATTTGCTAAGACCAATTGAAGGAGTTGACGATGTATCGCTTGCACCAAATGCATTCGTTGCAAGTTCGTTGTAATAATCTGCGGTAGGAATCGGCTCGGTACTTTTGCGAGGTTCAATTGCACGCGTCATTAACGCGCTTCTAAAGCCGCGAGCATATCCAATTCGATTTGGAATGCCGCTGAGCCTTGCGATGAGTGCAGAGCGGAAACTGTTCGGTAGTAGAATGATGGTGTCAGCGTTCATCTGTTTTAAAGCATGGACGCTAGCAATGACCTGCTTGGTGTTTACAGGAAGAATAGCGTCAACTTCGCTCACGCCCTCAAGTAGTTCAGCAAGGTGTGGTCTGACCGCAAGCGTAATGCGAGCAGATGGGTACGCAGCCCTTGCTGCTATCCAGACACAACTGGCCATCACAACATCGCCAACCCAAGAAGGGCAGAGGATGACAAGTGATTTTGTTTCTTCAAGACGTGACATGTTGTACTTGGTGTATTCTACGCTTGTGCGCAAGGCAGTATTCTTAGATCGAGATGGAACAATCATCACTAATGAAGGTGATTTGGGTAATCCAAATGGCGTTGAGCTCATAGATGGAGCAAAGGAAGCCATCAAAATGCTCTATGACGCTGGCTGGCTGCTCATTGTTGTGACCAATCAGGCAGGTGTTGCTCGCGGGGCGTTTACTGAGGACGACATCCATAAGGTGCACGCGAAAATCGATGGCCTCATTTCTTTTGATGAGGTTTGCCCAATCGAACAATATTATTACTGCTGTTACCACCCAGAGGGACCAGACCCAGAGTGGACGTGCGACCATCCAAATAGAAAGCCAAGACCGGGCATGCTCAGAGAAGCGATGCTCAAACACGATATTGATGGCACGCGGTCGTGGATGATTGGCGACACAGCAAGAGATATTCAAGCCGGGAACGCTTGTTCATGTAAAACAATTTGGTTAACCGGTCAAAACAGAGTGACTGATGAAACAACGCCAACGCTGTTTGCCCCTCAACTCATTGACGCAGCAAGGTTCATTCTTGCTGAAGAACTAACAAGTTAATCTCCGAAGCACGTGCGGACAGCGCGGGCGGATGTGATAAACCGGCTATCAAGCGGAACAAGGCGCTGCTTATGTGCGGCATCAAGAATGGGTTGTGTTTCGATGTGTCCATCCTTTAGGACAACCATTTTGTTGAAGTCGCCCTCAAGCGCGCACCCAAAGGCAGCGGTTGCAAACGTCGTTGCAAGCAAACGGTCAACCGAAGAAGGTTCACCGCCCCGTTGGATGTGACCGAGTGCAGTTGTTCTTGATTCGATGCCTGTTCGCTGCTCAATGTCATACGCCACTTGTCTGCCAATGCCACCTAGACGAATTGGGTCAGGGCTCGTCTCAATTCGTTCGGAGACAACTTTTGAACCATTGCATGCATACGCGCCTTCTGCGCATGCAATGATTGAGAATCCTGAATGGTCATCCTTGCGTTGAGAAACAAAGTCGCAAATCTTTTCAATGTCATAAGGAATCTCAGGAATGAGAATGACATCGGAACCAGATGCAATCCCGCTTGCCAGCGTAAGCCAGCCAGCGTTTCTGCCCATGAGTTCGCAAACCATGACACGTTGGTGACTATCGCCTGTCGAGTGAAGCCGGTCAAGCGCCATCGTGCCAACGCGAGTTGCAGTTGTGTACCCGATGGTAATGTCAGTTCCGTAGATGTCATTGTCAATGGTTTTAGGAATGCCAATGCAAGGCAAGCCTTGTTCGATGAGCGGGGCAGTGCATGTAAAAGTGCCATCGCCTCCTATGACAAACAACGCATCGATGTTGTTGGACTCTACAGTTGCCATGCATTTGTCGATGGCGTTCTCATAAACTGCATTGCCATCACTATCTTTGCCTGTGTAATATCGTTCTGGCGCGCAACGGTTATTCGTGCCAAGAATTGTGCCGCCTCTACTTAAGATGCCAGATAAATCTTCAACACCAAGTTTCTTTGTTCGGTTTTCAATGAGTCCTTGATACCCATCTTCGATGCC
>JAYZCQ010000065.1:0-6635 GCA_036338245.1 Planctomycetota bacterium | reverse complement strand
TCGCAAGAAACAAGCACTGAAGTTCATGATGCAATGCGTCTTCATCACTTAGCGCTTGCTGCTATAGATTCAGGTCACGCAGATAAGGCAATCGAATATCTCAATAGGTTGCAAGTTCTCTTGCCTGAAGAGGCTTCAGTTAAAGCAAATTTGGGTGTCGCTGCGCTTCGTCAAAACACACTTGATGACGCAATCGAGTATTTTGAACAAGCATATATGCAAGCGCCAGGCAATCATGAGATTGCCATCTTGATCAGTCAAACGCTTGCCTTGCAAGGCAAATTCAGTGAAGCAGCAGACGTTCTCGGCAGAGCAATCTTTTTGGACGAAGGGAACAATATCAAACTCCACTGGGCATCTGCTGAACTTAATCGTGGCAATGATTACAATCAGATTCTTGATGCCTCCAAAATTCTGATGGGTGCAAAACAAAACTTAGTCGCTCGCCTCATGATGACGAAAGCACTCCTTGGTGAAGGCGAACTGAGTAGGGCAAAGAATCAACTCGAAAGCATGGAGAGTTCTGGATACATACAGGGCGAGACTGCGATGGCTCTGTTTAGCAATGCCATGCAAAAAATCGAAGAGGGTGATGCAAGAGCTGCAAAGGCGCAAGTCATCGGGCTAGACAACGTACTTAAGCCAACAAGAGCATGGCAACATTCACTACTTGAACTTGCAGGACCTCCGGGAACAATTGGTCACCCTGTCCGCTCCTTTATCAATGTTCAAGAACCTGAGCAAACGATTCCTGATTCATCACTTGCTACTTTCAGATTAATTCCTGATTCCGTCGTGGAGAATGTAGACCATGCAGTTTTACTTGTTGAAACACAAGACCGGTCATCACTTGTCGTTGCGCGCGGAAATGAAATTGACGCACTTCAAGATAGCGCAGGATTTATCAATGTTGGTTCAATCATATCAATGCTAGTCCCTATCGATTGGAACAATGACAGACTACTTGATGTCGTCGTTGGGACTGAAGACGGCAGCGTAGTTTTGTTTGAACAAGGCAAACCGATGTGGCTCCTCTCTTCACTTTTTGAGGGTACCGGAAGCACTGTGAACAACATCACGCCTTGGGATGCTGACCATGACGGTGATTTAGATTTGCTCGTGAGTTCTGACTCAACATTCTTGCTTCAAAACAATGGTGACGACTCTGTAACAAGAGTAAATCTTGATGTACCGAAACTACATGATGCGAACATAATCGATATTGATGAGGATGGTGCAATTGATGTTGTTGCGATCGATGAAACAAACAAGCTGATACTCCTTAGAAATATGCGTTCTGGCAGAATAGTTCTAGAAGATGATTTATTGCCTAACATTAACATGCAATCTTTGACCACTGGCGATGTTAACAATGATGGTTGGATTGACCTTGCATGGATTGAACCGAATGGAGTTGCATACCACGGCATCAATCAAGGTGGGGATTCGATTGCAGTTGAAAAGGTTGGGGGGAAAGGCAGCCGTGTGTACCTGTTTGATTCAAACAACAATGGGTGGCTTGAAACACTTGTGGTTGGCGAATCAATTCAACTCATTGGCCAACAAGGTCAAGAACAAACTGTGCCAACAACTGGGCATGTGCAAATCGTTGATGCAAACCTTGACGGTTTACTTGATTTACTTGTAGTTGACGCAGGCTCTGCTGTTTGGCAACAAGAGAAATCCAATAACAATAATTTTCAGAAAGTTGTTCTTGAAGCCATTTTAGAAGGCGGCCAGCGAAACAATGCTGTTGGCGTTGGCGGATTTATTGAAGTGAAGAGTGGTGGTCAATATCAAAAACGCCTTGTCACAGGTCCACTTACGCACATTGGTCTTGGTTCAGGACAAGCAGATGTCATCCGCGTGGTTTGGCCAAATGGCGTCCCACAAGATGTCGTTGAGCCTGTGCCAAATCAAGTGTTTACAGAAGAACAAATCTTAAAAGGCTCATGCCCATTTCTTGCAACAAAAGTAAATGGCAAATGGGAATTCGTCACTGATCTTCTCTGGCGAAGTCCACTTGGATTGAAGATTAATGCGCAAACTGTGCCTCCAATCGCTGCGACGCAGGATTGGATTAAAGTTACAAGCGACCAAATGCAACCAGTAAATGGGCTGTATGAATGCGCAATTACAGCGCAGCTCTGGGAAACGCACTTCATTGATGAAGTCAGACTCATCGCAATCGATCATCCAATTGGAACTAAAGTCTTTGTCGATGAGCGTTTTGTTGCTCCCGTCCCCCCTACTTTCAAACTCTATACATATGAAGCGTTATACAGTCCCGTTGCTGCGATCAATAATGTTGGGCTTAATGTCACAGATGCCGTTCTTGAGCGAGATGGACATCGACTTGGCGGTTTGGCGAAGGGACTATACCAAGGCATTGCTGAAGATCATTTTGTGGAACTTGAGTTTGCTGATATCGATACAACTCTGCCAGTTGATATTGTTGCAAGTGGCTGGATTCGCCCAACTGACACAAGCATCAACGTCGCAAGTGCTCAAGGGAACCATTCTATGCCCAAGGCGATTGAAGTGGAAATTTTCAATCAAGAGGGCGAATGGGAAACCATCATCGACAATGGCGGTTTCCCTGCTGGGAAGCTTAAAACGATTGTGCTTGAGTTGCCTGCAAATGTCTTGAACAAGAACGACATAAGAATACGATTGAAAACAAACTTAGAAATATATTGGGATCGGATTGCACTTGCAACACAAACTATCGTTCCTTACATCGAACATGATATTGAATTGCTTGATGCAGATTTAGATTACTTTGGTTATCCTGCAATGTCACGTCAAAACAAAGATGCTCCAAATGTTCCTGATTATGAAAACATTCAGCACTTTGATGCATGGAGAGACTTGATTGGTTTCTACACACGATACGGACGCGTTAATGAATTGCTTGAAACAATCGATGACAGATACGTCATCATGAACGCTGGCGACGCAATGTTCCTGAACTTTAAAGCGCTTAGGCCACCAGCAACAGGCATGACGCGTGACTTCATTTTCTTCAGTGATGGCTGGGTCAAAGATGGTGATTGGAACACCGTTAATTCAAAAACAGTTGATCCACTTCCGCATCACAACATGAGTGATTACCCATACCCTAAGCATGAATTGCCAGAAACTTTATTGCCCTCACACCCCGACTGGGCTGAATATCACACTCGATTTATTGATGCAAAACCATTTCGTGATGCATTAAAAGATTAGACTGCTCTCTTGAAGGAAACATCGACATGAAGATTTCTGCCATTGAACCTATTTCACCTGCCTGGAACAAGATGGTTCACATTCTCTTTAAACCTTTTGATTTTCAAAAATGGTTAGTGCTTGGTTTTTGCGCATTTCTTGCTCAATGTGGAGAAAGTGGAGGAAGTGCAGGAAGTAGTGGAAACCCCGGTGGCGGTGGAAATTCCGAACCCACCATTCCAGAAATGAAGGCCATGGTGACTGAACATTTAGAACTTATCATCGGCATTGGCATCGGTGTTTTCGTTCTGGTAATCCTTCTTACAATTCTTGTGACTTGGCTATCAAGTCGTGGCAAGTTTATGTTCTTAGATGGGATTGTCAAAAACAGAGGTGCTGTTCAGGAGCCATGGGCTGAATATAAAAAAGAGGGGAACAGCCTTTGCATCTGGTCAATTTTGATTCGATTTTCTGCACTCATTTTCTTTGTTGGTGCGACCGCACTTGCACTTTTGATTGCATGGCCAGACATTGAATCTGAAACATTTGGTTCTTACGCTGTGAACGCACTCATTGTTGGGGGTGGTTCACTGTTGATTTTGGCAGTTATCTTCGCATTACTTGCATTCTATATCCGTATTTTTGTGATTCCAACTATGTACCTAAGAAGGATTCCATTTATGCAAGCTGCCTCAGTTGCGTACACTGACTGCGTGTGCAATCACAAGCTCCCCGCGATCTGCTTGCTCTGTATGCTCTTCGTGCTTGGCATTGCAACAGCATCCATCGTCTATGCAGTAACTTGCCTTACGTGTTGTTTAGCGGCACTTCCTTACATTAGTTCCGTCGTATTTTTGCCCGTATCAGTGTTTTTCGTGTGCTATGCCGTCTTCTATCTACAGCAGTTTGGCGATGATTGGCGATTCTTTCCGCCCGAGTGCCATTCTTGTGGATACTCACTTGAAGCATTGAGTGAAACGACAGCATGCCCCGAATGTGGTTATGATCAGGCATAAAGCGCCAAAGCAATAAAAAAGCAATAAAAGTTGCTAGATTCGAAATTACCCTGCCTTTACAATGCCGAAATTGGTTTAGTAAGAGGAAGCTACTTTGGAATTGCTATCAATACTGACGTTTACGCTGCTACTTTCTATTGAGGAAGCACCTAAGCCTGCTACTCATATTCACATGAACAATGTGAGGGAAGAAGCAGGTGTTGATTTCCAACATTATGGAGAACGCCATAGGTGGTGCGAAATTGGACCTCAGGTTCAAGGCATTGCGACCAATGAAGAAATCCCAGAAGGACTTTTCGAGGATCCATTTGAATTTGCAAATCGCCATCTCATCAGAATGAATGGTTCGGGAGCAGCGTGGATTGATGTCGAAAATGATGGGGATTACGACCTTTACCTAGTTAATGGCGCAGGCGGACCAGAAACAACGAACGCCCTGTATCACAACATGGGCGATGGCACGTTTTTACCCCAAACAAAAGCATGTGGCATTCTTGATGATGGCGAGGGAATGGCGTGTAGTGTTGCGGATTATGACAACGACGGTTTTTCCGATCTGATGGTGATGAACTTTGGCGACTTTGTGCTTTATCGCAACAAAGGTGACGGTACTTTTGAAAACGTCACAGCAAAAGCATTCCCTGGTGGCGTTGATGAGATTTGGTACGGCGGTTCCTCGTGGGGAGATTTCGATAGTGATGGTTTTTTAGATGTCTATGTCGCAGGCTATGTTGACCTTAGTGAAAACCGCGGGAACTCTGGGCTGCGCTTTCCGATGGACTTTAAAGGTTTTTCAAACTACCTTTACCATAACAACGGAGATGGTACCTTCACGAACATCGCCAAAGATGCTGGCGTTGAAGATGGATTTAGAAAATCGATGCAAGTGCTTGTTGCAGATTTCAATGATGACATGAGACCTGACATCCTTGTTGCAAATGACACTGATCCGAATGGTTTATATCTCAATGTTGGCGATGGAACTTTCAAAGAATTCTCAGGACCAAGTGGTTTATCAAGCACTGACGGTTCAATGGGGATTGCATGGGGCGATTACAACAATGACCAAAAGATGGATTTGTACATCAGCAATTACACGGGTGAAGCTGATTTGCTACTCACTATGATTGATAACGAATCAAGTAATGATGGGAAAACGAAAAATGCTATTTTTACGGCAGACTTCACTTCACCAATTGTTCAACAAAAAACATGGGCCCTTGTTGGCTGGGGAACTGGCTTTTACGATTTTGACAACGACACCGATTTAGATTTGTTTGTTGCAGGCGGCCACCTAAATGGCGTCAGTGGTGACAATCGCGATTTCAATGTGCTGTTTGAAAATGATGGCAATGGTTCATTTAAAGATATTTCCGAAGCCTCTGGCATTTTAGAACCAGGGAAGCGAATACACCGCGCTGCAATCTTTGGCGATTATGACAACGACGGCTTTATAGATTTCTACGTCGTAAACAACGGTGAAGAATCATATGATGAAGATTCAGATAGGCACGGCGTCTTGTTTAGGAATGATTCGACTTCAAACGGAAACTGGCTCAAACTTCGCTTAGAAGGGTCAAGTAGTAATCGCGATGCATTCGGAACAAAAATCTCGCTATCTACGAATGGTAAAACCCAAATTCGCGAACACATCAGTGGCGAAGGTTTTTTCTCAACGAATGCACAAGAAGTACACTTTGGACTTGGTGATGCTGAATCAATTGATTCAATATTCATTACATGGCCAAGTGGCAGAACACAGGCGCTCGATAACGTCAAAGTGAATCAAACGCTTGAACTCGTAGAACCCCCTGCAACTCGATCTAGAACAAACCCTTAATAACCAACGTCTAAAACGTTACCAATGACGCCAGGCAACAAGACTTTTCTAATCTTTCGATAGTCATCTTCAGCGTCTGTGTAGAAGAAGTCATGTTCATACTGCCGCCACGCTTCTTCAAGCCCTTTGCTTTCAAACTGGATTGCACCTGTTGAACCATCAACAAATGACATATTGATGAGCCCGTCATTCCAGAGTGCTGGCACATCAATCCATTTCATTTGTGTTGGGTGAAGTGTAAAGCCACCTAAGTTTCTTCCCCACAAATCGTGTTCACCAATAGCGACCATTGTTCCACCAGGTTGTGGGATTTGCGAAATCGTTTCTGTCGGCAAGAAGTACTTACAGACGTGTGGCGTTGGAGTCCAAATATTACAACCAGATTCGATTGGCCAATTTTGCGCGCCTTGATGAAAACCCCAGTGGTCATCAGCTCCCCATTTGCAACCAACGAGGGCATTGAACGCATATGAACGAATTCGATAAGGCTTTAAGTTTGGATTATCCGCAACAAACTCTTCAAGAATCCCAATTGTTGGATCAAATGGCGATGTGTATACCTTGACGTCTCC
>JAYZCQ010000064.1:0-10096 GCA_036338245.1 Planctomycetota bacterium | reverse complement strand
AACGTTGCAAGCCTTCATGGACGCTCGCTATTCAACAGAAGCAGCAATTGAAGTGGTTGCTGGAATCTCAGTGATGACATTTACGAGTTTTTACAATCACATCAATGACACAGAAGTCGATTTCCCTGCGATTCCAGAACTCTAAACAAGACGCTTATCAAACTGAAAGAGCCCCTTCGTTTGAAGGGGCTCTGTTTATTTGGCATTTTCTACTGAAACGCCTTTAAGGGAGAAGTGTGAATGGGCTACGCCATTCACAATGTCATAGGAGAAACATCCATTGTGCTTCATATGCATCATGAATCACAAACAGTCAATTGCAAATCAACGTCCCACATTTTGAGATCGGGTTGTACAGGTTGTGTCACTTACTCATACAATAGGCATCAGAATGACAGCACACATTGCCATATACGCGGGTTCATTCGACCCAATCACAACTGGACACCTCGACGTCGTCAAGCGTGCGCGGGGAATGTTTGACAAAGTCATTCTTGGCATTGGACAAAATCCAGACAAACAATCCTTGTTGGCATGCGAAAAGCGAGTGTCACTTGCAACTACACTTGTTGAAGAACTTGTAAGCGAAGCGCCAGACCTTGCTCCTGTTGAAGTGACGCCATATGAAGGACTCACGGTAGATTTTGCAAAAGCATCAGGCGCGGCTGCTCTCATTCGTGGCATTAGAAATGTGACTGACCTTGCAGCTGAAACTCAACTCGCTATTACAAATAGGCAAGTTGCTGATATCGAGACAGTGTTCATTGTCACTGGCGAGATGTACGCGTTTACATCATCAAGTTTAATCCGGCAAATCGCTGCACTTGGCGGCGACTTAGACCGCCTAAGCAATCTTATCCCTCCCCTTGTTATTGAAACATTGCAAACGATGCAAAGTGAAGAGGGCGGACCATTACAATCACTCATTCAAGAAAACCATATGGATTAACCCATGGATTTTAGAATCGTTTCCATTGGCACCTTGTCAAGTCACCCCCATTGGGATGAACCAAGCGAAGTCCGCACTGGTCACGCTACGACAACAGTCATTAAAACTGATGACGCTGTTTTACTCGTCGACCCTTCACTTCCCGCTCAAATGGTGGACGCAAAACTTTACGAGCGTTGGGGACTTCGGCTCGCTAATGTTACCGATGTCTTTCTCACTAGTTTTGATGCAGACAGAACAAGAACACTCGACGGTTTAGCGCATGCCAAGTGGTACATGCATGAACCTGAAATCGAACGAGCAAAACAAGATGGGTGTGAATCATTGCAACATGTTGAACGTGATGATGAGTTGGAAGAATTTCTTGAAGGACAACTCAAAAAACTTGACATCTTTCAAGTGCCAGATGACCATTTCATGTCAGGTGTTGATTTATTCCCGCTACATGGGCACACCCTCGGAACGTGCGGTCTACTGCTTCCAACACCAAAGCGAACCATCGTAATTGCAGGCGACGCTGTTCCAACACGAGAGCATCTAGAGCGGTTAACTGTACTATCATCAACAACTGATATTGAAAGTGCACAAGATTCGATGAAGGAGTGCGTTGAAATAGCAGACATCATCGTCCCAGGGCGAGATAACATTCTGCTCAATCCACTTCGTACATGAACCTATTACCAATCATCCTAGCATTGACTTGCCTTCAATCGCCTGAACAGATGAGTGAAGAACTCAAAGCGTCATTTTTGATTGGTGCTAGGGTAGCGTCTCATCAAAGGGCAACGCCAATCATCAATCAGGTTGTACTCGTGCCAAATGAAGCGACGTATCTAAATGAAATTTCAAAGTGGTCCATTGAAGGGCAGTATCCGGTCCTTTTCGATAGCGAGCCAAGGGCATCGCAGTTCATTCGCAAGTTCAAACCCAAACGTGTTCTCAGAGCAAAAGCTGTTGAAAGTTCAAGTGATTCGATTTCGGTGCAATGTCGCAAAGCAGTGGCGTCAGCATGGGGCGCTTCGGACGGTGAATCAAGCGTTAGAAATGCCCTTGCTCAACACAACAAGAAACCACTAGGTGTTGTCATTACAAATGAACAAGACCCTGCAAGGACTGCCGCGGTTGCATTATCTGCTGCGTATGGACAGCCTCTTAAATTCATCGGAAAGTTGGGAAGCGGTAACAAAGTGCTTAACGCCCAAGAGACAAATGCACTTGTAAAGCGCATCGATCACGCGTTAACTGAGACCGGATATGCCTATGGTGCAATGGGTGATGAAGTAGACGCACTCACGATGTGCATGGCTCTCCCTTCTCGCGGCGAGTTTGTAAGTGCCCATGAAAACCCAATTGCGATTTCCGACATCATCGGCAGGCACTTAGATGGAAAGCGTTTTGCTTGGACGGGTTGGATCTTCGGCTCAAAAAGTGATGCTGCGTACATGGCAATGTGCAGTTTGTTTTTAGACCGCACGGCATACTGGTTCTGCAACACATACCAAGACAATGGAAACTGGCAACTATACGGGCTTGGAAACATCGAGAACATGCTTCCAAAGGTGGGATTGACCGGCGAAGTTATCGATGGAACTCTTAGGGGTTTACAAGAAGCAATCATTGGTGGCATTACTACTGACGTCATGTTCATGAATTCAAAAGGTAACGCAGACTTCTTTGACATGAAAAACAATCGTTCATCGCCTGCATGGATTCCGATACTTGACACGCCATCAGCACTCATGATGATTCACAGTTGGTCATTAAAAAATCCAACCGAGCGGCTCACTGTCGGTGGAGCTTGGTTATCACGAGGCGTATACGCTTACATTGGTTCAAGCCATGAACCGATGTTGAATGCATTTGTTCCACCAACTGAAATGATGCGTAGACTGATGAGCGGCTTCCCATTTCTTGTTGCAGCTCGCTGGCATGATGGGCAAAGCATGTTTGCAAAACCATGGCGTGTCAACACGATTGGCGACCCCTTGATGCTTTGCCCGTCAAAAGATTTCATCTTACGTCAAAAGCTAGAACCAGCACCAAGTGATGCGTACAATGATGTCATGCTTGAAGTGAAGCAAGCGATGGAACTCGCAAATGAAGAACCCACCGATGTCCGCTTTGCCCAGGCGATGCAACTCACCTCGCTTGTTGGCGCTGATGAGATTACATACGGCTTGTGGAATGCCGCCCTTGAACAAAATGTTATCGGCGCTCAAGCGGCAAAACGCGCACTGCCTTCACTTTTTAGGCTTGGACGGATTGACGCTTTCATTTGGGCATACAGAATTATCCTCAACCCAAATCGCCTTGAAAAAGACATGTTGTGGCATCTTTGTTCGTTAAAAACTTCTACGCCAATCGATATTCTGATGAAAAATGTACGCACTCCATTTGCATGTGATGACATCACCCTAATCGCCCCGCGAGTTTTGAAAACACATGGGTCACATGGGGTGTTACAACTCGTTACGGATGCACTTAAAAAAGCAAATGGAAGGAACAAGCGAGAGTTAGAACGAATGAGGAAGACCTATGGCGGATAACACGCCTCTAGTTCTTATCATTCGGGATGGGTGGGGTAAAGCGCCTCCGGATTGCGCCGCTGCTCCGGATGCGACGAATGGCGTATTACATGCGAACACACCTGTTGCTGATTCGCTAATGGAAACAGCACTCACTACAACAGTGAAAACAAGCGGTAAGAGCGTCGGGCTTCCTGATGGCATCATGGGCAATAGTGAAGTTGGACACCAGAACATTGGCGCTGGCCGAATCGTTCCACAAGAACTTATGCGTTTGTCGATGGCTGCAGAAACAGGTCTATTTGCAACCAATGAAGTCATCCAAGAAGTTTTCCATCGTGGGCAAGATGGTCGCACGGCGCACATCGTTGGACTGGTCAGCGATGGTTGCATTCATAGCGACATCGCTCACCTGTTTGCGCTCATTGATGCAATCCCCGCCGGTGTTCAAGTTTGTATTCACATCATCACAGATGGGCGTGACACGAGCCCAACTTCCGGACTTGCGTTTGTCACTGCACTTGAAAAACGAATTCAAAACACGAATGTTCGCATCGCAAGTGTCATGGGAAGGTTTTACGCCATGGACCGTGACCACCGATGGGAACGTGTCGCACTTGCGTACGAGGCGATGACTGGAAACCAAACATCTCATCCAGATACTGGTGAGAATACTATTCAAACTGCAACAAGGGCGACTTCAGCAATTGAATCGTATTACGAAAACCCGTCTACACCATCGCAAGTTGGTGATGAATTCATCACGCCAACTGTAATTGTTGGCGATGATGGCATGCCGATTGGACAAGTCAGTTCTGGCGACAGCCTGTTCTTTTTTAACTACAGGGGGGATAGGCCTCGCGAACTCACTCGCGCGTTCATATTAAATGACGAAGAATGGATTACTGTTCCTAGAACTCCATTTACTCGTGGCAATCAATTGCAAGATATTTATTTTGCAACGATGACTAACTATGAAAGAGGCTTGAACGTGCACGGCATAGCGTTTGATAAGCCTGATCCAATGTCAAATATTCTTGGTGAAATCCTTGAGTCACACGGCATTTCTCAACTTCGCTGTGCTGAGACTGAGAAATTTCCTCACGTCACATTTTTCTTTAATGATTACAGAGAAGAGCCATTTCAAGGCGAAGAGCGTGAGCTTGTTCCAAGCCCAACAGATGTCAGCACGTACGATTTAAAACCGGAAATGTCCGCACCAAAAGTCACCGAAAAAGTTGTTGAAGCGCTTGAAGATGAAAATGGACCGCAAGTCATTGTCGTGAACTTTGCAAACGGTGACATGGTTGGACACACTGGCAACTTTAATGCCGTCGTCAAGTCAATTGAGGTTGTCGATGAGGGGTGTGGCCGTATTCTTGAAGCATTAAACAAAAAAGATGGCATCGCCATCGTTACTGCTGACCACGGCAACGCCGAGCGTACTTTTAATGTTGAAACCCAGTCACCAGATACCGCACACACAACGTATGACGTCCTGCTTCACATCGTTGGAATCGATCAAAATGCGTATGCAATTCGGGATGAGGGCATCCTTGCAGACATTGCTCCGACCATGCTAGAGATTCTTGGCATCGAGCAACCTGAGGCGATGACTGGCCAATCACTGCTTACATCAATTTCTTAATTGCTCGCAGACATGAACAGTTAACTGTTCAAGTCCATGCTCTCCATCAAGCAAACCGCTTCTTGTTTTTACATCGATTGCGACTGCGTGCGTAAAGAGGGCAGCTAGTTCACTTGTTTTATATGCTTTGGCTTTGGCAATGATTGAATCGCCGCTTGGACCAAACAGTTTGAGTGACTTTCTAATTTCACCTTGAGAGCGTCCACAGTCAAGGAGTTCTGACGCTGCGTTGAGTCTTCGCGTCAAGTCAATAATCGACCACATTAAAAGTTCTTTAGGTTGCCTTGAAACATGAAGCAACTCTTCAAGTTTTGACATTGCGTCCTTTAAATCGCCTGAAAGCAGAGCCGATTGAATTTCCCACGCTTGTTCTTCGCGGCTTAGACCGACCATTTGTACGACATCTTCTTGTTTGATTATCTTTGAAGACCCAACTGCTGCAGAAAGTTTTTGCAACTCATGATCGAGCCTCGTAAGTGATGTGCCAATCTTTTGAGTTAATAACTGTGCTGCATTCGGTTCGCATTCGCATTGGTAGGCTTTCTTCGCCCTCCCAATACACCACCGCATTGAATCGGTTTCACTGAGCTGTGCAAGTTTGTATACCAAGCCAATCTTATTAATCGCTTTGTCAAGATTTCCCGGTCTCCAAGTTGATGCTCTGAGTAACACTGTTGAATGCTCAACAGGAGACTCCGCATATCGCTCAAGCGCTTTTCTTGGAGACGTTTTGGAAGACTCTTTTGAAGCAACAAATGAATCTGCTTTGTCAATCACGATAAGTTTATGACGCATCAATAAATCAAACGTTCTAACTTCATCTAACACTAACGCAAGATCTGCTTGTTCACCATCAAATGTAACAACATCAATGTCCCCGTAATCAGAAACGAGTGCTTCTTGGATCATCTCAGAATATCGCTGCATTAGAAACTGCTCTTTGCCGTGCAAGAGGACCATTCGCATCTTCGCATTAAATGTTGGCTGTTTTGCCATGCCTCACATCTTACGAGGAAGTTGTGAGTGATGCGACTTGAAAGATTGTGCCATTTCACTGCGAAAAGAAGATAGGATGAATGCATGCTTGCTTTAGAAGTCGTCGAAGGGCCAGACCTCGGTGGTATTTTCCCATTGCCACCAGAAGAGCCACAGCTCATTGGCAGGTCTTCTGAAGCGCTACCTTTAAGCGATTTGACCATCAGTAGACGACACGCTGAATTAACGCCTGATAATGGTCGCTGGTTCATCAGTGACCTCGCTTCAGCCAATGGAACATTCCTAAACGGCAGGCTCATAACTGATCGTAAAGCGTTGCGAATTGGTGATGAAGTTGGGTGCGGCGCAACTTTGTTTAGGTTTGTCCAGCATGATGCAATAATCGCACCCATTGACCCAAGCGACTACAGTTTTGACACCTCTGCTGATTCAATTGTCGTGAACTCTCCTCACTCTTTAGATGCAGCGAGAAATCAACTGCGAATGGTACACAGACTGACAGCTGCAACTACTGGAACAATTGACCCAATTGCGATTTTACGACTATTTGTTGCCATCCTTGTAGATGAATTTAAACCTGACAGATGTATTGGTATTTTGTTTGATGATGCAAAGAAGATTCTGCATTCAATTGGCGGCTGTTCAAATGAAATCAAGGACAACCCAACTGATTATTCCTCAGCAATCATTAACCATGCATGCCACGAGTTAACCGCCGTTCGCATTGAGCAGGTCGATAAAGATGTTCGATTCAAACAAGATGACGACGTCATCGCAAGCGGTCTTCGTTCTTCGCTCTGCGCTCCACTTATTGCTCACGGCAGAATGCTTGGCGCAGTGCTCCTTGAAATCAATACTGAAAATAGGCAGTGGACTGAAGAAGACGCGGAATTGCTGACAACTGCCAATGGTCACGTTGGCTTGGCAATGCTCACCGCTGACCTTGTGAGAACAAGACTCCAACATGAACGACTCGCTGCAACTGGCGAGACGGTTGCTTCAATCAGCCACAGTGTGAAGAATATGTTGCAAGGGCTTCGCTCCGGTGCCGGCGCAATCGACCTTGCCCTAAATAAAGGTGATTTAGAACTCGCAAGAGAAGGTTGGCCAATCCTTGCGCGGAACCTCGACCGTGTGTATGCATTGACATTCAACATGCTTGCATGGTCGAGGACGACCGTGCCAGAAATTTCCCTTGTGCAAGTTGAGCCCATTGTCCACGACGCCATTGAACTTATTCAAGGCGCGTGCCAAAGGCGGAAAATAAAACTGCTCAGTGAACTTGAACCAGATATGCCACCAATCCCCGTTGACGCAACTGCAATTCTGCAAGTGTTACTCAATGTTCTCCATAACGCAGTTGATGCGTCTCCATCCAAGAGCGGTGTTGTGGAGTTGTGTGTTTCCATTGTTGGCGGTTCATTTGCAACGTTCATCGTTCGCGACAATGGATGCGGTGTTGAAGAGGGTCAAAAGGGCCTCATATTTAACGCCTTTCACACAACTAAAGGGCAGAGAGGCACTGGCCTTGGGCTTGCTGTGGCACAGAAAATTATTCAAAGCCACGGAGGGACAATCAATCTGTCCCCAGCGCCAGAACAGGGCACCATTTGCGAGATAAAAATACCACTAGAAAGGTCGGATGACCCTGCAGACACCCATGGTCCATTGCCGATGGAACCGAGCAACCTGTAAGGTGTTTGCAATTGTGGCGTGTCTGTTATGATGACGCACTGACTGCACCAAGAGGTGCATCCAATAATGCAGCATTATGGGCAGGACGGAAATTGAATGAACTCACATCACATACATTCAGATAGAAATGGAACACAGAGTATGGATTTAGTGCGCTCTATTAACCAATCAACAATGAAGAGTAATGCCCCCCAAATGATGGCATCAAGTTATCAGCGAACTCGCGAGATGACGCTTGACGAGCTCATGCTCGAAAACAGAGTTATCTTTATGATTGGTGAGATTAATCAAGCATCAGCAGCGAGAGTCATGATGCAAATGCTTTACCTTGAAGATCAAAAACGAGGACAGCAAATCAACCTATACATCAACAGCCCTGGCGGCGCTGTAGATGACACGCTTGCAATGTACGACACGATGCAGTTCATTTCATCCAGTGTTGCGACGTACTGCATCGGCAGGGCGTACAGCGGAGCAGCCGTCCTCTTGTGTGCTGGTGAGAAAGACAAACGCCACATCCTTCCACATGCAAAAGTCATGATTCACCAACCATATGGTGGCATCACTGGTCAAACCACAGATATTCAGATTCAAGCTGAGCAAATCGTAAACACGAAGGGCATCTTGAACAAAATAATTGCTAACCACACGGGTCAATCCGTTGAGACCGTGTCAGCAGATGGCGAGCGTGATAAATTCTTTACAGCAGAACAAGCAAAAGAGTATGGACTTGTCGATGAAGTCTTTGCTCTACAGGACAAGAAAGCGTAACCATGTCAACATTAGTACCAATAGTCGTTGAATCAACTGGTCGAGGCGAACGCGCTTATGACATCTTCTCAAGACTACTCAATGATAGAATCATCTTTCTCGGTGGGCCTGTGATGGATGAGTCAGCAAATCTAATTGTTGCTCAGTTGCTTTACCTTGCAAATGATGACCCCAAAGCAGACATCAGCCTCTATGTCAACTCGCCTGGTGGCTCAGTCACTGCTGGCCTTGGCATCGTAGACACCATGAACTTTATCCCTTGTGATGTATCAACCTACATCATTGGCCAAGCTGCTTCAATGGGTTCAGTCATTGCTTCATCAGGCACTAAAGGGAAACGATTCTCACTGCCACACGCGAAGAACCTCATGCACCAACCGCTTTTGAGTGGTGTTCTTGAAGGGCAAGCGACTGACCTTGAGATTGAAGCCAAAGAAATGCTGAGGCTACGAGACATCCTCTTTAAGATTTATGCTGACTCAACTGGCAAAGACCAAAAGGTTATTCATGAGGATTGTGAGCGAAACAAGTGGCTCGACCCAAATGAAATGCTTGAGTATGGCTTGATTGATGAAATCTTGTCACACTTACCTACCAGTGAATAATATGATGGTGCTGTGATGCGTCGTTTCCTGCTCATTCTTTTGGTTGTCACCATGTGCTTGACAGCATTTGGCTGTCATCGCACGCTGTTTCCAAAAGACAAACCGATTACGCAATTTGATGCATACAACCAGAGGCGATATGGACCAACCATCACGGAACGTCGTGACCCATTTGGTGTTCCGGAACCTGCACTTGAAGAGCGTTTGCTGATTCGTGACGATTGATAATAACCGTCCGATAGTCATTGCATATATCCTGAGTTAAAGACCACAAGGCTTAAATACCGAGATACACTATAAGCAAGTGGCTTTTTGCCACTTGTTAAGGAATGACTACAGTGAAAAATCGGACAGCACGGACGCTATCTCGGACCCAGCTCGTTTGGGTTGCGTTTTTTGTATTGATGCCAAGTGCACTGTTTATCCTGACGCTCGCAAATCCAAACAACTCCAATGGCCATGTCATCAAGGCGCTTGTTGCTTTTGGTGAGAGACCATCAGAAGACCCTGTCTTTGCACAAGTCGAATCACTAAGCGATTGGTCAGCAATTGTGATTCAACACTTAGGCCAACCTTCCGGTGTTGTCAGCCGAATTGAGCGTGACCACAAAATGAAGGGGCTCAATGGCATCGGATATCACTTTGTCATCGGCAACGGTAATGGTCTGGGTGATGGCAACATTCATGTTGGGTACCGCTGGATAGACCAACTCCCCGCAGCAAGACCGGCTCAGTCATCAATGTGGGATAAAGCAACGATTAGCATTTGCTTGG
This sequence comes from Planctomycetota bacterium, assembly GCA_036338245.1. Taxonomy (GTDB): domain Bacteria; phylum Planctomycetota; class Phycisphaerae; order Phycisphaerales; family SM1A02. The sequence goes on along the minus strand of JAYZCQ010000064.1, from coordinate 133 downwards.
TCGGAAACGGTAATCGGCGTCCATTTTCAGACGCTCAGATACGGCACCTCGCTCGACTTGTACAACGACTACAACAAGAGTTGTCGATCCCCTCTGAAAGCGTTATTCTTGCAAGTGAACTCAGTAAATCCTC
>JAYZCQ010000063.1:0-16667 GCA_036338245.1 Planctomycetota bacterium | reverse complement strand
GAATAACATCAATGATTGATGCGTAGGTTGATGGTCTGCCAATGCCTTCGGCTTCTAACTTTTTGATTAGCGATGCTTCGCTATACCGAGACGGTGGTGATGAGAAAACTTGTCTTGGATTGAAGTTGAAGGGAAACAGTTCTGTGCCCTCATTTAACTTTGGCAAATTCTGTTCAGTGTCAGAAGCAGGTACTCCACTCGCCTTATAGAAACCGTCGAATGCAAGTGTTCGGCCTGCAACTTTAAAGACGGCTCCCGTGTCAACATCAGTTCTCTTAAAGAAGATTTCTGTGCGATGCCACTTTGCTGGATTCATTTGGCATGCGACGAAGCGTGACCAAATGAGTGTGTAAAGTCGTCGCTGATCTTCATCAAGTGATGCTGGCAATGAATTTGGATGTCTTGAGACATCTGTCGGTCGTATCGCTTCGTGAGCCTCTTGGGCAGACTCATTTGAAGAGGTGTAGACGTTTGCTTTGTTTGGGAGATATATGGTGCCAAATGATTTGTCTATATAAGTACGTGCTGATTGAATTGCATCAGAGGACAAATGCGTCGAATCTGTTCGCATATAGGTAATGAGACCGACTTGCCCCTCGCCTTTGATGCGGACACCTTCGTACAGCGCTTGCGATGCTCTCATCGTTCGTTTCGCGCCGAATCCAAGAACGGTAGAAGCGGATGCTTGCAATGACGAAGTGATGAATGGAGCAGGCGGTCTAACCGTATTGTCTTTTTGAGCAACCTTATTGACTTCATACGATGTGCCCTCTTTGACATTGCCTTTGATGGAGAGCGAGTGTTTTGCAGGACCTTTGCCATTTTCGTTTTCAACTTCATCGATTGTTGGACTATCAATCCCAATGAGTGTTGCCATTTCTAACAACTTCTTTTTATGGTTATCAATTGAATCACTACAATCAGCTGGGCGAGTAAACTTTGCGGGTTTTCCACCAAGTTCAACGAGCGTACCTTCAACGCATTGATGTTCAGCAAGAAATGCAATTATTGCTTTGCGTGTTGGCCCCTTTCCTCGCTCATCGACTGTCGAAAGGAACGATGTCCAAGCGGTACTTAGCCCGCGGAAATCATTTTGATTGAGTGAGAATTGACCTGTAACGTTCCATGATTCATCAGGAATATGCGCTTCAATTTCTTTCTCTCGCTCAACAATAATGCGAACCGCAACTGATTGCACGCGACCAGCACTCAATCCTCCAGCAACTCGTTTCCAGAGTAGGGGTGAAACTTGATACCCAACAACCCTGTCTAGAATCCGTCTTGCTTGTTGAGCATTGACAAAATCCATATTGATTGGGTGAGGATGTTGGAACGCCTCTTCGATTTGTTTTTTAGTAATCGCGTTAAAGATGACACGTTTCGCATTTTTTGGGTCGACTCCAAGAATTTCGGCAAGATGCCATGCGATAGCTTCTCCCTCACGGTCGAGGTCGCTCGCGAACCAGATATCTTTTGCGTCCTTCGCAGCTTTCTTTAACTCAGTGACGAGTGTGTTTTTTCCTTTTAGGACTTCATAGGTCGGATTGAAATCATGTTCTAAATCAACACCAGGAACGGATTTTTTCCATTCGGGTAAGTCCTTAGGTTTCTTTGTTCCCTTCGGGGCTTTCGCAAGAAGGTCACGGATGTGCCCAACTGAAGAGGTCACTGCATAATCGTCACCTAGATAGCGGTTAATCGTTCGCGCTTTGGCAGGGGATTCGACAATAACGAGGTGCTTGCCTTTCGCATCTGGAACGGCTAACTTTTTTCTTGTGCTTTTCTTTTTTGTCTTCTTCTTAGCCAATCTAAATACCCTTTTCGCACGTCATACGTACGAACATCCTCAATCATTGCACAGACGTTGTACAAAGGCAGAGGATGGGCATTGAAACGACTTTTTGGGCGTTGTCAAGTCTTGTTACTTGAAGAAGTGGAAGCGCGGATATGTGTAAGTGCTTCATTCACAATAGTTTGCATATTTTTATCTCCCATCTCAATAAATTGGGTTTTTGGTAGGACTTTGAATCTTTTTAGCCATGTTCGCTGTTGTTTGGCATATCTGCGGGTCAGTACCTTGATGCGTTCGACTGCTTCAACAAGGGTGCAATTGCCATCTAAATGGCTCAGAATCTGCTTGTATCCAAGTGCCTCGCGGGCTTGGCTGTTGAACTGACCTTTCAGCGATGACACTTCTTCTAATAGTCCGCCATCCATCATCATCTTGACGCGTTTGTTGATTCGCTTGTTGATTGTAGACACTGGCCAATTGAGCCCAACGATGATGACATCTTCTCTTGGGGCAGGACCTTGCCATTGGTTTTGGAGAGTAGAAATGGGTTGCCCAGTGAGTTCAAAAACTTCGAGTGCACGGATGAGTCTCTTTCGGTCATTGATGTGAATTCGTTCAGATGACAGAGGGTCGACTTCTTGTAATCTCTCAAACATCTCCCGGTTTTCCAGCTTAGCAAGTGATTCCCGAATCTTCTCATCACTTTGAGGTCCATCAAAAAGTCCAAAAAGAAATGATTGAATATAGAGGTTTGTACCACCAACGATGATTGGAAACTTGCCCCGTGATTGAATGTCTGCGATTGCTTGTTCAGAAGCCTCTAGCCAACTGTTCACAGTGAATCCCTCGCTGTCTACAGGGACGAGATTCACAAGATGATGAGGTGCAGAGTCGAGCTCTTCTGGCGTCGGCTTTGCGGTGCCAATGTTCATGTCTGTATACACCTGCATTGAATCAGCAATGACGCACTCGCCGCCGCCGTCTAACTGCTGGGCAAGTTCAATAGACAATGTAGTTTTGCCGCCTGCGGTTGGGCCAAGAATCAAAATCGTTGGTCGCATAGTGTCATCTTATGAGCATAAGATACTCAATATGAAGCAGTCAATTAAAGAAGTTGATGTTCAAGGCAAACGCGTTCTGATGAGAGTCGATTTTAATGTACCGATTCAGGGTGGCAAAATAACTGACGATAGACGAATTCAAATGGCGCTTCCAACTATTCAAAGCGTGTTGGAACGCGGGGGGAAAGTTACATTAATGAGCCACCTTGGGAGACCCAGTGGCGTTGGTTTTGAAGAAGCATTTTCGCTAAAACCAGTTGCAACAAGGCTAAGCGAGTTGCTCGGGATAGCGGTTGCATTCGATGAACCGTCTGAGGCTTCTGTTGTGTTGCGAGAGAACTTGCGATTCGACGCGAGGGAAAAAGAAGGTGACGATTCATTTGGTGCAAAGTTAGCAGAGGGTTGTGACATTTACTGCAACGATGCATTTGGCACCGCGCATAGAAATCACGCTTCAATGGTTGCGGTTCCATCACACATGAAGGGAAAACCACGAGTTGCGGGTCTACTTCTAGAAAAGGAATTGAGATATCTATACGAAACTGTTCGGCACGCAGAGGCACCATTTGTCGCGGTCCTTGGCGGAGCAAAAGTTTCAGAAAAACTTGGTGCAATCGATCGTCTCATCGGGACAGTAGATTCCATCGTGATTGGCGGTGCGATGGCGTACACACTCCTTGCTGCTAAAGGCGTCGGAATTGGTAACAGTCTTGTCGAAGAAGATTTGTTTGTCCAATCAAGGGAGATGCTTCAAAGAGCAGATGCCAACGGTACAACAATACAGTTACCTCAAGACCATGTTTGTGCAACACGGATTGCTGATGATGCCAAAACAACAGATATCAACGGTGACATTCCTGATGAACTCATGGGACTCGACATCGGTCCTGAAACGATAAAGTCTTTTGCAGCCACTTGCAGGCAAGCAAAGACGATTGTGTGGAATGGCCCAATGGGCGTCTTTGAATGTGAGCCGTTTTCACAAGGCACCAGAGGTGTTGCAGAAGCAATTGCAGAGGCAACTCTTCTGGGAGCAGTTTCAATTGTCGGTGGAGGTGACTCCGCTGCTGCAATAGCCAAGTTTGGGCTAGAAACGCAGATGACCCATATTTCTACTGGTGGCGGGGCGAGTTTACAAATGCTCGAAGGAAAAGAATTTTTAAGTGTATCTTTGCTCGACGATACCGTATCATGAGCATATCTCAGCGATTAATGCTGTGAGAAGGAGTTTATATGCGTTTGCGCACTATCAGTACTGTTTTTGCACTCACTATTGCGATGCTCGGAGCAGAGGTTTTTGCTCAGCCCGGTGGTCGTGACAAAAAGTTAGAAGTTGGTTCAGCAGCGCCTGGGCTTAATGTAGAAGAATGGGTCAAAGGGACATTCAACCCTGGTGATGGAGACGTATATGTTCTTGAGTTTTGGGCAACTTGGTGCGCGCCTTGCCGAAAGTCAATTCCACATCTCACTGCGATTCAAGAAGAATACGAGATGGATGGCCTTAAAGTTGTTGGCATCTCAACAGATTCAGAAACAGAAAAAGTTGCACCCTTTGTAAACAAGCAAGGCATGAAAATGGATTACATCGTTGGCATCGATAACAGACGTCGAACCCAACGAGCTTGGATGGACGCAGCGGGATTAAAAGGAATCCCAGCGGCATTCATCGTAGATAAAAATGGGACTGTTCAATTCATTGGGCATCCTCTTTCAGAAGAGTTTGACGACATACTTGCAAAGGTGATGACAGGTCGATACGACAAAAAGAAAGAGCAAGAAGCTGCACCATCAATTAAAGCAGCGAAACAATTCCGCTCTGGCACAAGTTGGTCGGAAGCAACTGATGCTTACGAAAATGCAATCGCAATCGACCCAATCGTGTTTGCTCGTTTGAACATCGATTTGATAGAGATGTATTTGCTTGAGCAGAGAGATAATGATGGCGCATATGCGTACATCAATAAGGTAATCTCTGACAGAGGTTCTGAAGACCCTGAACTCTTAACTTGGATTGCAGAATATATCGCAACAAACGATCAGTTGACGCCAATGAATAGGCGAATGGACGTTGCGATGAAAGCAGCAAAGACAGCCCACAGTTTTGCAAAACGCAAAACAGACCCAAAATATCTCGCAACAATTGCCCTCGTTCATTTCCATAATGGTGATGTAGACGAAGCAATTGAATGGCAACGTAAAGCGTACTTCTCTGCAAGAGAAAAAGAGAAGGAACAATACAAGTTCACGCTTGATTCATATCGAATGCAACAACAGCACGCCGTTGCTGATTGAGTGAGTTATGACAATGAGTCAAACAGCGAGTTTACTAACTGCGCCACCCGTTTTGCCACTTGTAGCACCGTCGATTCTTTCTGCTGACTTTGCGAATCTCGGAGCAGAGTGCCAAGCAGCATTTGATGGCGGGGCGGATTTCTTGCACCTTGATGTCATGGATGGGCACTTTGTTCCAAATTTGACAATGGGGCCTGCACTTTGCCAGTCACTACGAAATCAATTTCCTGACGCTTATCTTGATGTGCATCTCATGGTTCAGAAGCCGATGGAATACATCGAGTCATTTGCAAAAGCAGGTGGCAACTTGTTTACTGGTCATATTGAAGCGGACTGCAATCCAAAAGAGTTAGCTGATGCTATCCATAGTGCTGGAATGGATGCGGGTCTAGCAATCAATCCGCCCACTGACGTGGAAGAGATTCTGCCATGGGTTGAAGCGTTTGACTTAATTCTTGTTATGAGCGTGAACCCAGGTTTTTCTGGTCAAGCATTTATTTCAGAAGTGCTCAGCAAGGTGGAAACAATCAAACCGTTGCTACGAGAAAATCAGCGACTTCAAATGGATGGTGGGGTGAGTCTAACAACATGTGAAGCGTGTAAAAACGCTGGCTGTGATACGCTCGTTGCCGCATCAGCAATTTTCAAAACAGATGACTACGCAAGTGCAATTACTGGTCTCAGGGAGGGATAACCGATATTGTTCAGTAAGTCGGATTAAGTGATGGTGCAAAAAGAAACACAACAAAAATGGGCAGATGAAGCAACCTCGCCTGCAAAGAAAGTCTCCATTCCAGACGGTCTTTGGATGCGATGTGATGCTTGCGGTACGATTCTATTCAAGCGAAGCGTAGAAAACAACTTGTGGGTATGTCCTGATTGTCAACACCACTTTAGAGTTGATGCGAGAACAAGAATTGACCAACTCGTTGACCCTGAAACTTTTGAAGCATTTGATGTGGAGATGGAATCACAAGACCCGCTCGGGTTTGTCGATGTGAAAGCATACCCAGACCGAATTGCAGCAGCGCAGAAAAAGACGCAAGTCAAAGACGCTATTCAAACTGGGTTTGCATTCATCAAAGGCCGAAAAGTGGTCCTTGCAATCATGGACTTCACGTTCCTTGGCGGTTCAATGGGCAGCGTTGTCGGTGAAAAGATAACCCGCGCAATTGAACGTGCAACCGAGCAAGATTTACCACTCATTATCGCTTCTGCTTCTGGTGGCGCGAGGATGATGGAGTCCGGCTACTCACTTATGCAGATGGCAAAGACATCAGCAGCGCTTGCTCGATTTGATGACATGGGGGGGTTGTACATCTCGCTTTTAACAGACCCAACGACAGGCGGTGTCACTGCTAGTTTTGCAATGCTTGGCGATGTCATTCTTGCTGAGCCTAAAGCGCTCATTGGTTTTGCAGGTCCTCGCGTGATTAAGCAAACCATTAAACAAGATTTACCAGATGGTTTCCAGCGAGCAGAGTTTCTACAAGACAGTGGTTTTGTAGACTGCGTCGTGCCGAGAAGTGAACTGCGTTCTGAAATCTCAAGTCTCATTGATTACGCGGGTAAATAATGAAACTCTGGCAACTTGTGCTTTGTGCGTTTCTCTCAGCAGTTTGCACACTGTTATCTACTGAACCAGTCGGGAGCGGCATTGCGGCATTGGTTGCACCGTTATTGTTAATCTTGATTGCGTTTCGCGCGACATGGAACTGGAAAGCGTTTGTGCTTGTGTTCCTCACGCAGTTACCGCTTTGGTTATATCTTCAAAAGTGGACTTTTGATATCACAATTCCAGGCTGGATTTGTTTTAGTGCGTACATGTCGATTTGGGCACCATTTTTCGCGTGCTTGCTCAATAAAGTGAACACAAAGTTAAATGTTCCGCTTTATCTGACAGCGCCAACGCTCTGGGTTGGGATTGAGTGTCTAAGAGGATTGGTTTTGTTTGGGGGATATCCGTGGTATCTCACCGGAACAGGGATGGTTGATACATTCATTGCGGATCTCGCGACCATCGGTAGTGTTTGGCTTGTGAGTTTTGTCACGGTGAGTATCGCAGCATCGATTCTGATTTCAACAACACTTAATAAATTCCCCGCAATCATATTGATTTGCATCGTCGTCGGCACAGCCGTGTTTGCACAAATGCAACCGAATAACTTGGGACTCATCAATGTAGCTGTGATTCAGTCAAATGTGCCACAATCCAACAAAGATCGCTGGACGTACGAACAACAGAGAAAAGACTTAACATCGATGTTCCAAATGACGTTGGATGCTGCATCTGTAAGTGAGTCCGAACGACCAGACCTTATTGTTTGGCCAGAAACAATGTTGCCAGGTGCTGGGTTCGAAGCGAGTCGTAAAGATTTCGGAGAATGGACGCATCAATTTACGCCATTTTGGATTTGGCCTGAAGAGTTACGACTCTTGGCAAGGGATGTGCAGACACCAATTCTTGTCGGAACGCAAACGTGGGAAAACATCGAAGTGATTGAAACTGACACCACAGTTAGTGTGATGCCGGAGAAACATTACAACTCTGCTGTGCTGCTCACGACCGATGGTTCGACACAGCGGTATGACAAAATGGCGCTGACGCCGTTTGGTGAATGGATGCCATATGTTGATGCAATTTCAGCGCTAAATGATTGGGTGCGTTCGTTTGCTGGTGCAGCCCAACTTGCAGATCTTGAAGCAGGAGCAGAACCGGTTTCGCTCAAAGTGCATTCGCGGCAAGAAAGTCAAGCAGAATTTTCAATTGGGACTCCGATTTGTTTTGAAGTGGCAATGCCATCTGTAGTACGCAATCTCACTTGGGCAAATGGGAAGCAGAATGCTGATGTGCTCATTAGCTTGAGTAATGATGGGTGGTTCGGTTCAGATTATGCAGCGCGACTGCAACACAACAGAGAAGCAAGGTTACGTTGCATTGAAAACCGTACATCCATGATCAGAGCAGCAAATACTGGAGTGAGTTCAGTCATTCGACCAAATGGCGATATTGAATATGCGATGGTTGGTGGTGAACTCGCAATTGATGTGCCAGCAATTTTTACATCCAGAGTCGGACACGGAATAAATCGTCCATTCAGCGTGTTTATTGGCGACTCAATTGCATGGTGCTCACTGATTGGGAGTATCCTGCTCATAGTCAGTTCATACTTGAAACGGAGTTCAAGCGATGGTTAACCGAATTTACATTTCATCTCTTCTTACAATCTTGGTCATTTCGTGCGGTCCAAAACCAATCGAACGTGCGAGTCAAGATCCGTGGAGCACCAAACAAGATTCCATTCAAGCGATGGAAAGTGGAAAAGCGTATCAGCCGCCTATGGTTGTGCACGGTGACACAGTTCGCGACCATGCAATGTCAATCTTGGAGCAAGCGGTTGAATCAAGTGACCCCAGAAGCCGAGCAAACGCAATCGAAGCATTGAAGCATGCAGACAAGCAATCGCTCAGCGATGCGGTTCGTGCAGGGTTAGTTGATGAGAATAGGGGTGTTCGATTTGTTGCAGTTATGATGATGGGAGAAGCGGAGTTGTGTGACAACAAAGTGCTGCTTGAACCACTGCTCGACGACCCTTCGCCTTCGGTACAAGCAGCAGTGTTGTGTACGCTTTACAAATGTGGTCAACAGGTAGACTTAAATCCAATCGGCATCATGCTTAACAGCGATGACCCTGAACAGCGAGGTAATGCAGCCCTTGTTCTTGGCGAGATGGGCAACACCTCGGCAGTGAGTTTGATTCGTCATGCATCAAGAACAACGCCGTCTTCAATTCCTACGATAAGGCGTCGAGTCATTAATCTTCAAATGGCAGAAACGCTCGTCAAACTGGGAGAAGAAAAAGATTTGGAGATTATTAGAGCTGCAATATTTAGTTCATTACAAGAAGCCGAGATTACGGCGCTCGCATGCCAGATTGCTGGACGCGTCAATGATGTTCAAATCCTCTCAACACTTGAAAGCATCGCAGCATCGCCCGATCGTTATCCTGACGAGATTCGACTCGTTGCGGCGTCTTCAATTGCACAAATTGATACGGAAAAAGTCCCAACAGATATCGTGCTCGGTTTCACATCAAGTGAATTTCCACTGCTTAGAGCTCAAAGTGCAACGACCCTTGGAATTCAAGGGAATCAAGTGAATTTGGGTCCACTAGCACTCATGCTCAAAGATTCTGATCCAAATGTCCAAATCGCGGCTGCTGGTGCCATTTTACGCATTGATAAGGGCGATTCTGTTGCCGGTGTCCATTGACAATATTCCCTTATCAAGGTACAAAATACCCCCAAAGAAACGACTTAGGAACTTTTCTAATCATTGGTGAATGTTCATCAACCATGTCCAACCCTAAGCGTCACTGATTTAAGAGGTTTAAAAGAGGTAAACTCGTGCACATCTTGACAAAAATTTTCATCGTTCTCGTTACGCTCCTTGCTGTCGCAATGGTACCGCTCGTAGCAACATTCACAATGAACGAAAATAGTTACCGTACGAAGTATCGCGCAGCAGATGATCAGCGACGCGTTGCTACTGTCCGTGCACAAGATGCAGAAACATCTCTTGCCGCACAACGAATGCAACTCCAACAAGAGATTGACTCAAGACAAGGCACAATCGATTCACTTCGAAGCCAGTCCGCTCAGTCCCTTGCAACAATTAGTTCTCTTGAGGCGCGCATCGGAACGCTTGAAGCACAAGTAGCTCAAAGCAATGCGAATTTGCAAACACTTTCAAATGCAAGTGAAGTCAACAGTGAGTTGAAGAAACGATTCGTGAATGAAAACTATAACCTTAGAGAAGAAGTCATCGATTCAGAACGAATGGTGATGGAGATGGAAGACCAACTTGAGCAAGCTCGCTATGAAGCTGATGAAGCTCGCCGAGGATCTCAAAAATCAAAAGAAGAACGATACAACATGGAGAAGCAACTTGATGCCCTCCAAGCTCGTATCGACGCATATGTTTCAAAATATGGTGAGTTAGAAGCAGTCACAGCAGTTGAAGCGGGCGTTGCTCCTGATCGCACGATGACGTCAACAGTGCTCACAGTTTCACGAAACAATGATGATGTGCTTATTGAAATTAATGCAGGCTCACGCGATGGCGTTCAAGAAGGTTGGATTATGACAGTCGGAAATGATGGAACATTCCTCGGTAGACTTCAAATCGAAGATGTTGATATCAACCGCTCCATCGGCCGTGTGACGCTTGAAGATGCTTCAAGGGGCTTAGTTGTGCCTGGCTCAACAGTCTTCGCGATGAAAGGAAGAAATTGACCTATGGCTCAATTTGATACGCCAGTTTCTTCACATTCGCCGAATCCTGACGTCTTCACCACGCTGTTACTCGTTGCTATGCTTCTGCTTGCAGGCGGCGTAGCTTGGATGGTTCTCGTCAATACTGAGCACTCAAAACTCGACGATAGATCAGAAGGCGGTCCACTCGTCTTGATTGATACGCAGTAAGTTCGCAGGCAAGTACGCTCACAGGCTTCAAAATCCCTTATCATTCTTAAAGAAGACAACTCGCAAAGTCGAGTTGATTGTAGTGATGAGGAGTTCACGAAGTGTTTGACAAATTTTTAAGTTGGTTCAGTGTGGATATGGGGATAGACCTAGGCACATGTAACACCCTTGTATGTGTGCGTGGTGAGGGCATTGTGCTCGATGAACCATCAGTTGTCGCCGTAAAGAGGAATACAAATAGAGTGCTGAATAACGGCAACGCCGTTGGATTTAGTGCTAAAGAAATGCTCGGTAAAACGCCTGGTTCAATCACTGCGATTCGCCCATTGAAAGATGGGGTCATCAGTGACTTTGAAATCACTGAAGCGATGTTGAGTTATTTCATTCGCAAGGTCAGTGGTCGTGGCAGAGTCATCGGACCTCGTGTTGTGATTGCGGTTCCATCTGGCATTACTGAAGTAGAAAAGAGAGCGGTGTTAGATTCGGCAGAACGTGCAGGCGCAAGGCGAGTGTATCTCGTAGAAGAACCAATGGCTGCAGGAATCGGCGCAGGCCTACCAATTGTTGAACCAACTGCGTCAATGGTTGTTGATATTGGAGGTGGCACAACGGAAGTTGCAATCATGTCACTTGGTGACATCGCAACGTGCGAGTCCGTTCGTAAAGCGGGCGACGATTTAGATGAAGCCATCATCAACTACATGAAAAAGAATTACAGTCTGACCATTGGTGAGCAAACTGCAGAACGAATCAAAATTGAAGTTGGTTCTGCAGCGCCGATGAAGAAAGAGACCACTATAGATGTTCGTGGTCGAGATAATATTACAGGGTTGCCACGGAAAACAACTGTAACGAGTGAAGAGATTCGCGAATCGCTTTCTGAGCCAATTCAAGACATTCTGGATGTGGTCACGCGTACACTTGAGCGAGCCGAACCAGAACTTGCAGCAGACCTAGTTGATAATGGCATCTGCATTGCTGGCGGTGGAGCACTCCTTCGCGGAATCGATGTTGTGATTTCAAATGCAACTGGTCTAGATGTTCGAATTGCTGAAGACCCGTTGACATGTGTTGCAAGAGGTACAAGCATCTATCTCGATAACTTAGAACTTTGGAAATCTGTCCTTGAATCTGACATGGGCGATTGAAGCCTGATTCGTTTCTGAAAAGGTGAATCAATTTCTTACATTTCGAAGACCAGTGAAAGTATTGCCGGTTGTGGTGTCACTCACAATAGCAGTTTCATTGTTTCCTTCATCTTGGCTTGGTTGGACAAAAGACATTTCTGATTTAGTGCGAGTACCCGTAACTCCACTGTCTCATGTTGGCATTTTACTTACGGGTTGGATGAGGCCTGCTGCTCAACTTTCTGATTTGCCAACGGATCAAGACGAGCGAAATACGCTCGCAATCGCAGAACGTGAACATTACCGCCAACTGTATCATGCACAGTTGTTGCGCTCGACAGAACTCGCGGACATTTTAAGAGAATTACAGCAACTGCACGAGTCTGCGCTGCGTAATCCGCTCCCGCCAGTTTCAGTTCCAATTGACATTACGGGTATCAATCCACATAACCCTTCTGCGTCTGTTGAACTTAAACTTGCTCGCGGGGTCTCTGAGCGAATCGCTGAAGGAGATTTAGCAATTGTCGGAAGAGATGTTGTGGGTAGAGTTACAGATGTTGGTTTAACTCGCGTTTCACTCTTGCCAACTACGCATCCAATCCACGGTCATGTCCGCACATCGATTGTTCCAGCTCACCCGCCATCAGATCGCTCACCAATACTAGCAACAGTTCTTGCTTATGCCGATGGAAAGCCATATTTGTATGCGGAGTGTGCATCATCGCTTGATGTGCAGGTTGGGGATTTAGTGGTTATCGATGACACAAGTTGGTCAGAACATGCAAAAGGACTCATCGCTGGAAAGGTCACGGCAATCAACCCAATTGATGAAGCGCCATTAAGGAATGCATTAGAGATTACGCCAAGACGAAAACCAAGGGATGTTGCAAGAGTCATTATTCTTGGTAGTGCTGAGGGGAGTGAGTAAATGCGAGTCATCGTTCTTTTTATCGCTGCTGTTCTCGCACTTGCTTTTGACTCTGGCTTCTCAGGTTTGTTTACATTGAAGTCTATTGGGAACGTGACGCCGATGGCAATGCCATGCATTGTCGTATTCGTTGCTCTATTTGCACCTGAAATCACAGCGCTCATAACAGTGCTGTTGCTTGGAGTGCTCGTGGATTTGTCTCCCGGCTATGGTCATCTAACAAATGGCGTGTACCTCATTGGGCCACATGCTCTGGGTTACTTTATTACAGGCCTATTCATCATGAAATTCAGGAACATCGTCTTTCGCAGGCGGATTCTTACCATAGTGGTGTTTGCTATCGGTTGTGTTTTAATCACAGGTGCTGTGGAAGCGCTCGTTCTTATTGTTCGCGGTTTCATGCCTTGGACACCTCCGATAACAAGTGGTGGTTTTGGTGCATTCTTAAAATTGATTGGAACAACGATCTATACAGGCATCTTTGCCGTACCAATTGGGTGGTGTTTATTGTCTACCATAGGTGTATGGAGATTCCATTCACCAACTGGCCGAAGGGCAACATGGAGATGAGTGTATGAGTAAGTGGTATATCAAAGATGCGGGTTCTACATTTTTAGAACCACTTTCAGATTTAAGAGCATCATTTGAATGTCGCAATGGCGGTCTGACTATTCTTGAACGGCTTATTAGGGATAAGGGTTCCGATCCGTCAGGTTTTGTTTGCGAAGATGTAATGCGAAGTTCAATGATTGCTGATCGAACGGGATTAGAGTGCGTGAGCAACCCCGATGGGGAAGTGGTTGAACATGAGCAGTTAACTTTGTGGAGTGTGTTAGATGCACTACCCGAGTTGCTTGCAAGTGATTTAGAGCGCGCGGATGAATGTGGACGACGCAATGATTTAACCGTTGTCGGGAAGAATAGCGTTGACGTTAACAGTTCAGCAATGGTGTTTCCAAATGTCGTCTTTGATGCAACGAATGGTGCAATTAGGATTGAGGAAAATGTCACAATTAAAGCGGGTGCTGTCATCACAGGACCATGTTGGATTGGCAGGGGTTCAACACTAAGCGAGCAATCTGTTATTAAGGCAAATACAGTCATTGGTCCAGTTTGCAAGATTGGCGGAGAAGTGGGTGGAACTATTTTTCACGGTTTCACCAATAAAGTGCACGGCGGGCATTTAGGAGACTCAATTGTTGGAGAGTGGGTTAACCTCGGAGCGGGGACAACGAATTCAAACTTGCTAAATACGTATGGCGAAATCATTGTCAAAGATTTAAATGGCAAGCGTCATAAAACTAGACGCTCATATGTTGGTTGTTTCATTGGTGACCATGTTAAAACAGCTATATGCACAAAAATAATGACAGGTACGATCATTGGAACAGGTGCAATGATTGCATCGTCTACTCCAGTTCCGTCTCCGACACCAAGATTTGCTTGGATTACAGACAGTGGAACTCGAACATACAACATCGATAAGTTTGTAACTGTCGCACAAACGGTCATGGAGCGTCGCAAGAAATCGCTTCATGCTTCAACTGATTCAGTGATGAGGCAGTTAGCAAGTGAGTGAACGCAAATCCTTGTACATCATGGATGGACACGCTCAATTTTTTAGAGCGTATTACGCTATCCGTAACCCGATGAGTTCGCCAGCAACTGGCGAACCAACAAATATGGTGTACGGTTTTACGTCGATGCTTTTGAAACTCATTCGCGAGGAGAATCCAGATTACTTAGCGGTTGTCATTGACGTTGCTGGTGACCAAGAAACTTTTAGATGCGAGATTGACACTGAGTACAAGGCAAATCGAGAACCCGCACCAGATGATTTTGGAGGTCAAGTCGACCGCTGTTTAGAAGTGATTGAATCACTGGGCATTCCAATTCTTGGTGAGCCCGTTTACGAGGCAGATGATGTCATTGCTTCGCTTGTTAAACGGATGGAGCGGGAACACCCTGAGTTAGACATTAGAATTATCTCTCGTGATAAAGACTTAACACAACTCATTACGGATTCAGTGGAATTGTTCGATGCGCATAAGGGCGCGACAGTATCGCCAGATGATGTGTTTAAAACGCAGGGTATGGGTGTAGAGCCTTCAATGGTTGCTGACATATTGGCACTCATGGGAGACACAAGCGATAACATCAAAGGCGTTGCAGGAATTGGTCCTAAAACTGCTGCAAAACTCATCATGGAGTTTGGCTCAATCGCTGGTATCTATGAAAACATCGAGTCCATCAAGGGCAAGCGCAAAGAAAACTTGATTGCGGGCAGAGAACAACTTAAAACCAGTAGAAAACTCGTAACGCTAATAGAAGACGTAGAGTTTGAGTTTAATCTTGAAGATGCTGAATCGAACCCAGAAGTGTGGGAAGTTAAACCTGTCACTTCGCTTTGCAAGGAACTTGGGTTTAACCGATTCCCGGCTGAGATTGCAATGCTGGTTGCAGGAACTACTGAAGCGCCAAAGAAAGAAAAAGTTAGACAATCGATTCGTGGCGGTTTGTTTGATATGGGGCCAGACCAAAGTCATCCGGCATACTCTGCTGGTTATAAACTCGTAGATACAACAGCAAAGTTAAAGGCATTACTTAAACATATCAAGGGTGCTGACATTGTCGCAGTAGATACTGAAACGACAGGTCTAAACCCAATGGCAGCCGAATTGTGTGGTGTTTCAATATCAATTGGCGCAGGTGATGGTGCGTACATTCCTACAAAGTGTCCTGAAACACATCTCGAACAGGATGAAGTCATCGAAGCACTTCGGCCAATTCTTGAAGACGAGTCAATTGCGAAAATTGGTCACAACATCAAGTATGACTTGGTTGTGCTACAGAAAGCAGGCGTCACTGTCAAAGGGATGTTGCACGACACACTCATCGCTGCTTGGCTCATTGATGCATCACGAAGTGGTTACTCGATGGACGCAGTTGCACTAGGAACGCTCGACTACGAATGTATTTCAATCAAAGAGCTCATAGGTTCGGGAAAGAACCAAATCAAATTCAACGAAGTTCCAATTGAAGATGCATATCCATACGCTTCTGAAGATGTTGACGTTACATTCAAACTTTGGAATGTGTTTGCACCAAAACTTCAATCTGAAGGTCTCTATGAACTGTACGCTGATGTAGAGATGCCGTTAGTTAGAGTGCTGGCATCTATGCGACTTGCTGGAATCCAAGTCGATGCTGACACGCTCGAAGAGCAAAGGGAAGTCCTCTCAGTAAGAATCGATGAGTTGAAAGCGGACATCGAGAAGGCTTCGCCATATACATTTAATCCTGATTCACCAAAGCAGTTATCTGAAGTGTTGTTCAACAGCAAATCTGACGAAAAGCCAGGTCTTGGTTTAAAGCCAATCAAGAAGGGGAAATCATTCCATTCCACTGATATGGAAGTGATGGAAAAATTATCTGATGACCCTAGTGTAACGACGCTGCTCCCTTCGCTCATATTGGAGTATCGCCAGTTAACAAAGTTAGTGAACACGTATCTTGTCGGATTAAAACAAGCAATCAATCCCAACACAGGGAGAATCCACGCTTCATTTAATCAAACCGGGACTTCCACCGGCCGCTTAAGTAGTAGCGATCCAAATTTGCAGAATATTCCAATCCGTTCTGAGATTGGAAGGGCAATGCGGAAGGCGTTCATTCCAAAGAAGGGATTTGCGTTTGTTGCAGCCGACTACTCTCAAGTCGAACTGAGAATGCTTGCGCATTTAAGTGGGGACAAAGCTCTGATTCAAGCTTTTGAGGAAGGCCAAGACATTCACAAGGCAGTTGCATCGCAAGTCTTTGACACTCCATTTGATGAAGTGACAAATGACCAGCGTTCAGATGCAAAGGCAGTCAATTTTGGAATCGTTTACGGCATCACAAAGTGGGGACTCGCTCGCCAGTTGCAATGTGCTGTTGATTACGCGGAAGATATTATTTCTGAATACAAAAATCGATTCAAAGGT
>JAYZCQ010000062.1:0-8771 GCA_036338245.1 Planctomycetota bacterium | reverse complement strand
AACATTTTTGAACATCCCAAGTGTCAGTACAGATCCCGCGTACAAAGAAGATGTTCAAAGGTGCGCTCAATGGATTACTAAAGACTTAAACTCGATTGGTCTTAAAGCAACCTGCCACGAAACAATCGGGCATCCAATGGTCGTTGCAACTGATGATTCTGCTGGCCCAGACGCGCCTCGCGTGCTGTATTACGGACACTACGATGTCCAACCGCCAGAGCCGTTTGATGAATGGGACAGCGAACCATTTGAAGCCACCGTGAAAGATAGCCCGTATGGAAAGAAAATTGTTGCTCGCGGCGCAGCTGATGACAAAGGTCAGTTAATGACGTTTGTTGAAGCAATTCGTTCATGGAAGGAAGTGCACGGTTCACTTCCAGTGAGAGTCGTTATCTTGCTTGAGGGCGAAGAAGAATCAGGAAGTGAGTCGCTAGTCCCTTTCCTCACTGAGCATAAGGAAGATTTGAAAGCAGACACCTGCATCGTTTGTGATACAAGCATGTGGGATATCGACACGCCAGCAATCACAAGTCGATTGCGCGGCATTTCGTACATTGAAGCAACTCTACATGGACCATCACATGACTTACACAGCGGTGGTTATGGCGGCGCACTTGTAAACCCTGCAAATGCGTTAACAAAAATCTTAGGTCAACTTCACGATGATGAAGGTCGCATACAAATTGATGGGTTTTATGACGATGTAGAAGTTGTAGATGCAGAACAAGTCGAGCAATGGAACTCGCTTGGTGATGCAGACGCAATGTTGCTTGAATCTTCTGGCGCGAAAGCAACATTTGGTGAAAAAGGATATTCAACGCTTGAGCGACTCTGGTCTAGACCAACGTGCGATATAAATGGACTCACTTCTGGCTACCAAGGCGAAGGCGCAAAAACAGTCATTGGGTGCAAAGCATCCGCAAAAATCAGTTGCAGACTCGTCGCAAATCAAAATGATGAGAAGATTCAAAAAGCCCTGATTAACTTCTTTGAATCAAGAACGCCAACGGGCTGTACTTGGGAGTTCAAAAAGTTTGGTTGCTCCCCTGCCATTTCTGTACCAACATCATCGCAGTGGCTTTCCAAAGCAAAAGACGCGCTTACTGATATCTTTCCTAACCCTGCCGTTCTGATTGGAACGGGTGGTTCGATTCCTGTTGTTGGCGAGTTCCAACATATTCTTGGTATCGACGCTGTACTCATCGGTTTCTCACTTGAAGACGACTTGATTCATGCTCCAAACGAGAAGTTTGAAGTCACTTCACTACATCGCGGCATTCGTTCACATGCTGCAATTCTTCATGCGTATGGTTCATCGAGCGATTAGTTTTCTTTGCATCCTATGGTGTACCGTTGCATCAGCGCAAAGCGTCTCTGTTGAGATTGACCAGCTTGGCGTTGGCAATCAATGGAGAGCTGGTGAAGTCACTCCAATTCAGGTGAGCGTTTCGACTGATGGACCTGATCCAATTGCAGCATGGGTTGAATGGAATGTTCCAGATGCTGATGGTGACCTTGTCGCCTGGGGAAGGCAAGTTACGCTTACGCCTGGCGCCATTACGACAACTTGGCTCTACGCCCCTTTACGCGCTTGGGATGGAGATTCTACGACTTGGACTTTGCGAGTTAAATCGTGGGATGGGGAGCCGAAAGAATTGTTAACGTCGCGGCAATTTTCACCGCAAATCACAAGTGCAATTCAGTTACCCCGAACAAGTGCGAACTTTGTTGTGTGCGGGACTAGTAGAGTTGGACTCCAAAATTTTCAACCGCTTGCGCCACTCGATTACAAACATGAATCTGCATTCATTACTTCTGGCATCGCTCCAAGCGACATTCCTGACCAATGGATTGCACTTCAATCGATTGATGCACTCATCTGGTCAAACGCACCCACGCAATTGTCTCTGACTCAAACAGAAGCAATCACAGAATGGGTTTATCGTGGAGGTCACTTTATCGTCATCCTGCCAACTGCAGGCGACCCTTGGGCAACAGGTTCAGACGACCCTATTCTTCCTGAACTTATGGGCAATGCAAGAACCACAAGACGAAATATCCCCTTGATGATGCTTGATGGTTTGATTGGTAACCTTCAAGGAGTGCCCCCCATCGATGTCACCGTGCATTCGTTTGGTGATGAACAATCATTCAAGGATGCTAATGAGATTCCGTTGATGATGCTCCCAAGTGGCGAAGTCATCGCAATGCAGCGGTCGTTTGGATTCGGCACAGTCACCACCATTGGCCTTGATATTGGGAGCGGCAGATTGAGTTCGCTTGGTCTTCCAGAAACCGATCGTTTTTGGAATCGCATCTTTGGAAAGCGTGAGGATGCCCCAACTAGAACAACCATCGATTTACTTCGAGAAGACGAACGCCTTTCACAACAATATCCCATCGAGACAACACTCTCGCTTAGTACAATTGCTGCAACATCGATTTCGATGTCAACGACAGCGGGCGGTCGACTTGGCATGGTGCTCTTGTTAATCGCACTGTACTGGCTCATCGGTTGCCCGCTCGGTCATTATGTTTTGAAACTCATCAACAAAAAGCGTTGGTCATGGATGGTCTTTTTAGGTGTCGCGACACTCTTTACACTTTCAACCCTTTTCTTTGCATCAAACAAAAGCGAAGTAGAACATCCCATCAACCACTTTTCAGTTATCGACCATGTCTATGGCGTTGAAGGTCAGCGCGTTCAAGGGTGGTGTTCAGTCTTCCTCCCTGAGTTTGGCGAAACTTCCATCAACCTTAGCGGAGATGCAAACAGTGTGCTCATGCCGTGGACCCCACCCGACATCAGCATGACGCCATCTTTTTTTGATAGAAGCGAAGTTACAGTCGACATCAGTAAGCCCCCACACTCATTCCTTCAGCCGTCAAGAGCAACTACGGCAATGTTCGATTACAACTGGATTGGTGGTATCACACAAAAACCATTTAACGCACTGCTTAGAACAAATCCAAAGGACCCAATTGAAGTTTCACAAAAACAAAACAATACGCTCCAAAGACTAAGTGGTGAAATCATAAATCAATCTTCAATGCCCTTACATGATGTCTCCGTCATCTGGGTTACAGATAGCCAACTGCCCCCTCCTCAGTTAGATGTTCAACTTGGAGAATATATGCCATGGATTGACAAAAATGAATCTGGCAAAACGCTTAACAAAGCATATGCATGGCGAGTATCAGAACTGCAATCAGGTGAAAGTCTAGAT
This sequence comes from Planctomycetota bacterium, assembly GCA_036338245.1. GTDB lineage: Bacteria > Planctomycetota > Phycisphaerae > Phycisphaerales > SM1A02. The sequence continues at coordinate 5,544 of JAYZCQ010000062.1, read as the reverse complement.
TTACAAATGCTACCCATCCAACAAAGCGCTTCTCTTGAGCATGCGTTGAATAGTCGATACGTCAACAAGAAATCACAGTATGAGACGTATCAAGACTTTGGCACTCGTAAAAAGCATTTAGAAATGCTTTCAATATACTCACACTTAGAACCACAAAAGTACCAACGAACACAGGGTTCAAAACAAAGCCCCGCCTCACACAAAGTACTCCGTGATAGTGGCAGGTCTATTGACTTTGGTGAATGGTTCGGAAAACCGTGTATCATTGTGGTTGGTTATTACTATGCCTGCCCGATCCCAGTTCCGCTCAGTGTTGACGGTGATGACTCGCTTGACAGTAGCGGCTTAACGATGATGAGATGGGTATATCCACTGCCTTCAATACAATGATGATTCAAACAACAAATCTCACTAAAAAGTATGGCGAACTCATTGCGCTGGACAATCTCAATCTTGAGATTGAAGAAGGCGAATGTTACGGATTCATTGGACCAAATGGCGCTGGCAAAACGACAACTATCAAAATCTTATCTACGCTTTTAAAACCTTCATGGGGTGAAGCTCGCATTGATGGCAAAGTTATTGGTTATCAAAATGCGGACATTCGACCAATCATTGGTTACGTTCCTGATTTCATGGGCGCATATGACGACATGATTGTCAGTGAATACCTCGATTTTTTCGCAACGTGTTATGGACTTGGGGGTTCCAAACGACGGCAAGCTGTCAAAGATGTATTGGAGTTAACTGACCTAAACTATAAGTCAGATGCACAAGTTGCAAGCCTGAGTCGGGGAATGAGTCAACGGTTATCAATTGCCAGAGTGTTGCTGCACGACCCAAAAGTATTACTCCTTGATGAACCTGCTTCAGGGCTCGACCCAAGAGCGCGTGTTGAGATTCGTGCTCTTTTGAAAGAGTTACACAATATGGGGAAAACGATACTCATTAGTTCACACATTTTGCATGAACTAGCGGAACTCTGCACAAGTGTTGGCATCGTGGAACAAGGGAAATTGTTGTACTCAGGTAGAGTTGATGACATCCTTGCACAAGCAAGTGTTGGGACTGTCATCCAAATTGAATTGACAAATCGCCATGAGGAAGGCGCGAAGTTGTTACGCCAACTCGACGGCATCAAGACTGTTGATGTCATCGAGGAACAGGGTACAACTAGAATAGATGTCACCATTGATTCGCAATCATCACTCGATTTTGCGGAATTGCCAAATCGCCTCATTGCACAGGGATTCCGCTTAAAAGCGATGCAAGCAGAGCCAATCAATCTTGAAACTGCCTTCATGAGACTTACAAAAGGTCTTGTGAGTTAATCGCCCTAAAGAGCAAACACCCTCAGTACAATACGGGGCAATGACAAATACGCCCGTCATCCTACTTGCTGATCGTTCTCAATCGCACATAGATGAAATTGCTTCGACATTAGAGCGTGGACTCTCAGATTGCGTAGAGTGGGTAGACGAAATGAGTGCTGCCTCAATGGCTGTTGCAATTGGCGGTGATGGCACGCTCATACGCCATGGCAGGCAGTGTGCACAAGTGAACGTGCCCCTTGTTGGAGTCAACTCTGGCAGACTCGGCTTTTTAGCAAAGTTTAATGCCAAGACGCTGATTGAACACCGAGCGGTTGTGTTTACGTCTTCCCCAAACATGATTCAATCACTGCTGATTGAAGTTCAAGTCAACGACGAACCACCTCAAATCGCAATGAACGAGACAGTCATTGCTGCGGGACACCCCTTCCGCATTCTTGAACTCGGCGTTGCAATCAATGGCAACCCAGCGCCCCATATTCGTGCTGACGGCATTATTCTTTCAACGCCCTTAGGCTCAACAGCGCACAACGCTTCTGCGGGCGGACCAATCGTGGACCCAGAGGCAAACTCGATGGTGCTCACCCCACTTGCAGCCCATTCTCTAGCCGTTCGTCCAATCGTGCTCAATGGCAATGTCGATGTTGCCATCGAAATCCTACAAGCCAATGAGGGCACATCGCTCATGATTGATGGTGCGGTACAATGCCCACTTCAGACAGGCACGCGGGTGCGTGTGCGTCGCTCATCACAAGCACTCTCAATTGTGCTTAACCCAACGTATACCTACTGGAATGCCTTAGTTGACAAACTCCACTGGGCTGCACTGCCCGGATAACCAGAATTATGATTGATATCAAAGCACTTCGCGAAAATCCACAACGATTCATCGATGGCGCGCAAGCCAAAAACATCGCTGTAGATATCCCTGCACTCATTGCAATTGATGAAGAACGTCGCTCACTCAACAAAAATCGAGAAGATTTGCGTGCCGAGCAAAAACGAATCTCAAAAGAAATTGGACCACAGATTGGTCAACTCAAAGGCAAACTGAAAAATGCTTCTGCCGATGAACAAGAATCAATCAGCCAAGAACTGCAAACACTCGAAGCAAAACCCGCATCACTCAAGAAAGAGATTCAAGCAATTGACGATGCTATGGGCTCAATCGATGAAGATTGGCAAACACTTCTGCTTCAAATTCCACAACCACCAGATAGCGATGTTCCTGTTGGTCAATCTGCTGATGACAATATTGAACTTCGCACTTGGGCACCAGATGGATATGACGTTTCAAAAACTTTTGCAGACAACAGGGGTTTTGAACCCAAGGACCATCTCGCATTAGTCAAAGAGCTTGAACTTGCAGATTTTGAACGCGGCGTAAAAATGTCAGGCACGCGTCACTATGTCCTCACTGGCAATGGCATGCTCCTACAGCAAGCAGTATTGCGGTTTGCGTTCGATTTAATCACGCAAAAGTATGACTTTTCGCCAATGTCTGTACCGGTCATTCTCAGAGAAGAGTGCATGGTTGGCACTGGATTCTTCCCATCTGGTAGAGAGCAGGCGTACCACATTGAAGAATCAACTCGAGGTGCAGGTCACGACTTGTTTTTAGCGGGCACGGGTGAAGTTGGTCTCATGGGCATGTTTGGCGATGAAATCATCGACGCAAACAAACTGCCTATTAAAATGGCGACCGTCTCAACATGTTTCAGGCGTGAAGCAGGCGCTGCAGGACGAGACACGGCTGGCTTGTATCGCATTCATCAATTTGAAAAGGTTGAACAAGTCGTCATTTGCAAAGCGGATGAAGAAGAAAGTCGCATGTGGCATCAAACAATGATGGGCATTGTCGAAGACCTTCTCCAAAAACTTGAGTTGCCTTATCGATTGCTTCAGTGTTGCACTGCGGATTTAGGTTCTAAAAACGCTGACATGATTGATATTGAATGCTGGATGCCCGGCAGAGGTCAAATTGACAGTGAAGGTAAACCAGAAGGCGCTTGGGGTGAAACACACTCAGCATCTCGTTTGTATGACTATCAATGCAGACGACTCAACATGCGGTACCGAGATAGTGATGGAAACACAGTGTTTGCACATTCATTGAATAACACCGTGCTTGCAAGCCCTCGTATTTTAATTCCACTTTTAGAAATGCATCAACAACAAGATGGCAGCGTTCGCGTTCCTGAATGCCTTCAACCATACTTGAACGGCAAGAATGCCATTGAAAAGTAGACGTGCCCTTCATCATGAATAAAAATGTCATCCCACATGAAGTTCGCAAAAACAAACTTGTAGCGAACGTCCGGAAGATTACGCGAGATGAAGATTGCGTCATCGCAGTAAGCGGCGGAGCTGATTCGATGGCGCTGTTAGCGCTAGCAGTTGCTGTCATGATGCAAGAGTCTGTTTCATTTCAAATCACTGTCGCTCATGTACATCATGGGTTACGCGCTGCATCCGACGACGAACTAAAACTCGTTGAAGATGAATGCAAACGACTACACATTCCCTTCTTGGCTGCTCGTCTTCAAGTAACGCACAAAGATGGTTCACTAGCAAGCGGTGCAAGAGAGGCGAGATACATTGCGCTTGCAGAAATAGCTCAACAAGTTGGCGCAATGAGAGTGCTGACTGCCCATCATTCAGATGACCAACTTGAAACAATGCTTATGGCACTCTGTCGAGGTGGTGGGCTCAATCAACTTGCTGGAATGGCAAAAGAAAGGCCACTCAAGGAAAACGTCATGCTTGCTAGACCGCTACTCGATGCTCGCAAGCAAACGCTCGTTGACATTTGCTCTGCATGTTCGATTCCGTGGTGCGAAGACCCTACAAATAGTTCTCTAGATACGCCTCGAGGTAAACTAAGAAGTTCTGTCATTCCTACGCTTCGGGAACTGTATCCCTCAGCAGATAAACATGCGGCAAATGCTTCAGTTTTACTGCATGGCTTACTCCAAGAACGCGCTTCATTGATTCCACAGGGACTTGCTTGGGAGCGAGCAGAGTTATCACAGTTTGAGCATGCCATTGTCTCGGAAGCAGTCCACTGCGCCCTTGGCACCAACGCAACTTTTGAAACTGTCCAATCCATTGCTGGTGCTGTCAAAGATGACTCAACGCACGCACGCACATTTACTTGTGCAAACGGGTACGTTGCAAAAGTTACAGCGCATACAGTCGAAGTGATTCAGTCAGACTAAGCCAATTTCATTGGCTATTCATAGTTTGCGGGGCCAGTCATGACAATTGACCCATCATCGTCATACGCGTAGAACAGCGTCCCCCCCTGACTTGAAACTCTAAGTGAATTTGCACCGGAAGCAACAAACACTGCCGCGCCTCCTGTTCCTGATGCAAGGGTTGGTCCAACGCCGCGTTCCCAAGAGGCGATTGTTGCATGCTGTTCGTCGTCTCGACGAGCGAAGTGCACATTCATCCCTTCTTTGAACGCGCTATTGCTACTTATTTGTTGCCCCAACGCAGTACGAATCTCCATCGGATTCTCATCAATCCAGAGTACAGCATTTGGATTGCCAAGATTCACGTAATCACAATCAGGTGCTTCCCCTGTGACAGAACAATGCTCTTTGCCTGTGAGTGGCGGCGGCAATTGCACGCTCACTTCATTTCGCGAGAGGTCGACAACGCACTCACTAATACCGGCAAGCGTTTCAATGCAAATTGTATTGCCTTCTACAAGCCTACTTCGCACGAGGTGTAGCGCGACACATCTCAGTCCATTCCCGCACTGCTGAGCAATTGAACCATCATTGTTGCAAATGTGCATCAGCACGTCTGCTTCATTCGACTCAGAAAGCGTCAACACACCATCCAAGCGCTCATACACGTTCATTAATTCCATTGGGTCAGTTGAACCAAAGTGAAGGAGGAAGCGGTTGCCCGCACCATGCATAACGACATCTTGGATGTTCACTTCGCCAGTCATTGCCGTAAGTTGAACGTCCCTAAATCAACCACAACACCGCCATGGCGGTAAAAGTCTACGTTCACCTCATCTTCATTCACGAACGTTAAGACGATGCAGTTCGCTCTTGTTGAATCTGCATAATTTTTATCTCCAAGTCCAGGGCCTGCGTGGTCACCGTTGCGATATTTTTGCGCGTGGTAGTGGAAGTGGAACAAGGCGGTGTAACCGGCGTCAAACATTTGCTGTGATGCGTTGAACCGCCGGTCA